>CANHAG010000068.1 GCA_947458525.1 Rhodospirillaceae bacterium
GCGAATGGCCGCAAACGCAGCGGTCGCCAGCACCATATCCCCCAGCGCGCCATGTTTGATGATGAGGATGCTGGTCATATACGCCCTACCCCAGCAATTCCCGGTAGAGGGCAATGGTCTGGTCTTTCATCTGCTCCAAAGAGAAATGGCGGGTAACATGTTCGCGCGCGAAGGCGCTCATGGCCGCCGTCATTTCCGGCGGGCGCGATAGCCCGAAGCGGATGGCCTGTGCGAGCGCATCCGCATCGCCACTGGGCACAAGATACCCGGTTTCATTGGGCAGAATCGTCTCGCGCACCCCGCCATGGTCTGCGGCAATCACCAGCTTGCCCATGGCCTGCGCTTCAATCGAGGTGCGGCCGAATGATTCGGGCTTGAGCGAGGGAATAAGCACCAGATCGCTCAAAGAATAGGCCTCGTTCATGAACTGGGTGTTGCCAACGATTCTGACCCGCGCCTCAAGCCCGCGGGAGATGATATCTTTTTCGAGGGTTTTGCGGTAATCTTCATGCCCGTGATCGCTGCCGGCGAAAATACATAAAAACGGCACATCCGCGAGGCGCGAGAGCGCGTCAATCACCAGTGTCTGGCCTTTGATGGGCGAAAGCCTCGAAGGCACAAGCAGAATCGGGGCGTGGTGTTCCTCCAGCCGCCACTGGCGCGAAAGCTGAATGATACGTTCGGGGATGATTTTATTGGGGTTAAACACCGCCACATCCACCCCGCGCGGAATCAGCCGCACCCGCGCCGGATCAGGGTGGTATTCGCGGGCGATATAGTCAGCGATATAGTTAGAAACAGCGATAACCCGGTCGCCCTTCGCCATCACACTGTTATAGCGGCGCTTCAAATAATGTTCCGTACCATATGCGCCATGCACCGTGGTGACAAAGGGAATGCCCGTGCGGCGGGCGGCGAGCCACGCACTCCAGGCCGGGGCGCGGGAGCGGGCGTGAATCAGCCCCACCCCGCGTCGGCGGATGATTTCCTCAAGCCGCGCCGCATTTTTCCAGATAGTGAGTGGGTGCTTATCTTTCAGCGGCAGCGTCACATGCTCGCCACCATGATAGGTGATATGCGGAATCATCGGCCCGCCGGACGAGGCGACAAGCGGCACCATGCCAGCGTCGCGGATGGCGGCGGTGATTTCCACCGTGCCGCGCTCCACCCCGCCGGAAATAAGCGATGGGAGCACCTGTAAAATAATCCTTGGCTGCGTCATGGTTCACCGGATTAATCATGTTTCGCGCGCGCGTTCCAGCGAAAGCTGAAGGGACGAGGTGAGACAATTGCATAATGCATTTTCGATTGTCATCCCCACGAAAGCGGGGATCCAGCAACAAAAAAACTCGCGGCGCGGACGCGCCGCACTGGATTCCCGCCTACGCGGGAATGACATAATTTTTAGTTTTGCAATCGTTACGATGTGAAAGGAAATAAAGTTTCAGGCGTGGCATAACATCAATGTAATAGACTGGTATTCAGTTCAAATTCCCTTAGCATATGCCACGTATTTGCTATATAATGCCCATGCATTTAACATTTTTTCTGATACATGCCGCAGCATGAAAAACAAACAACATTCATCGCACACCAACTCCGGCTTCAGTCTGATAGAGCTGGCGATTGTGCTGGTCATCCTCGGCTTGCTGGCGGGCGGGGTGCTGGTGGGGAGAGATTTAATAAGAGCGGCAGAAATTCGCAGCATTACCAGTGACATTGATAATTACAAATCAGCCGTTTACGTCTTCCAATTGAAATATAACTGCCTGGCGGGGGATTGCCCAAATGCTACGAACTATTTCGGGGCAGAAGACCCCAACCCCACCATCTGCGAGACCACTGCCAGCAACGGAACCCTGACCTGTAATGGTAATGGTAATCGAAGGGTGGAAGATTGTAGTTACGAAATGTTCAGATTCTGGCAACATCTGGCCATTGCCGGTTTGATTGAGGGGAAATATACAGGAGTGGGGGATGTTGTGGCTGGCTGTGGTGGCAGCCTTGTCCACATTCTTGGGGTTAATGCCCCAAAAGCCGCTATTTCGGGCTCAGGGTTTGCGTTCAGTTATTTGGATTGGGTGGGTGGTGGTGATGGCGCCACATACGCTATCAATTACGGCAACCTTTTCTGGCTGGGCAAAGAGACCGGACATCGCCCACAAGCGAATCTTTTTACACCGAGAGAGGCATTTGCCGTTGATCAGAAAATAGATGACGGCAAACCCGCCAGCGGGTTTGTCATCATGCGGTCTGATCTTGGGGGTGCTGTTGATTCTAGTTGGGGAACTGCAAATTCCTGCACAACATCTACCAGTGCCACCGATTTTAATGGAGTTTATAATATATCCGTTACCTCTACCCCTTGTGCCTTTATGATTAAATCGGGGTTGTAACTTTTCTCCTGCCCGTGGCTGCGGTGATATGAAGTATGTTCACGGGCTCTCACCCTGCCTAATGCCGAGGCGTGAAGCCGAAATGGGCGAGGTGTTTCTGCGCAGAGGACTCCTCGAGATACTTCAGGAAATCGCGCGCGGAATCCATGCCATCTCCGGCGATGACGAGGGCAGTGAACTCCATCGTTACTTCCGGCGAGTCTGGCAGTAATGTGAGCAACTCAAGATTTGCATCCGCAATGGCTTCGGGCGCGAGCATAATGCCCAGCGTGTCAGGCTCCATGAGGGCTGCGGAAAGCGAGGCTGCATCTGCCACAAATGTTACCTGCTCTGGCGCGATATTCTGCATCCGCAGCGCCGCAAAACTATGCGCACCAAGCACAGAGCGGGCGGGGTCAAGAATCACGATGCGCGTTTTTGCGCCCTCACCATATAGCAGCGCAGCGAGTGAAAGAGATTCAGAAAGCGTGTTTGCAGCAAAGGCGCCTTTTTTTGCCACCATCGCCAGCTCCGCCGTGGCGATGGGCGGGGTGGCGAACACATCAATCTGACCGCGATGCTCAAGTGTTTGTCTAAGCGCAGGGTCGGCGCTGATGAGCAAGTCCGCCTCTGCCCCTTCTTCAATCAGACGCGCCGGGTTTTTAGTGGCCGTGGAAATAAGGGTGACAGATTGGTGATTCGCTACCGCATAATCGCGAATAATACGTTGCAGCGGGGGCAGCAGGGCAGCATCCGTCATCACCCGCAGCTGCCCCGGCGCCTCTGCTCGCGGCAGAGTTGCCGCAAGCGCAGCGGCTGCAAATAACACCCCGCCGCAGAGTGATAAAATCGACTGGAGAATCCTGCGCATGATGGTATTCTCACGCGCGGCCACCTATTCGTCAACCTGCGAGTGGTGATTGTAACCCAAAAACACACGGGCGAATGACGCGCTCCCCTTCTATGCCAAACAAACGCTATATTTTAATTCTTGCCGCGGTGCTGTTGCTTGGCACATTTCCCTTGCTGGTGCTTCAGCCCAGCGGCGCAGCCAGTGCCGGTATCAGCGCCGGGTTCCGCCTCCCGCTGGATTCGTTTCCGCTGCTGTTACTCTGGGCGGCGCTTGGGCTTTGGGCGGCGCTGCTGCCGCCTGAAGGCACGTCGATTTTACCGCTCGGGTTTCTTCTGCTTGTCTTTGTTGCGGCCGTGCTCTGCCTTGGGGTGGAGCAATTTCCGCCCTTACGTTATTTCCTGCTTGGCGCGATTCTTGTGTTTGCTTTTCTTGTCGGAATGACGCGGCATAAAGCCACCATGTTAAGCGTGATGCTCGCCAGCTCGCTCGGGTTTCACTATGGGCTCACGCTGGGTAGCGCGGTGCCAGAAGGTGCAGCGCCGCTTTATTTTCTGCTGGGGGGAATGCTGGCACTGGCCATGATTCTGGCGATTGCGGTTGCCTTCGGGGTAACAGTTTTTTCGGATCACGAACCCTGGCTGGAGCGCTTAAAAACCACCCGTATTGGCCGGATCCTGCGCGCATTTTTCCAATAATTTTAGCCGATTGCATAACCAAGAAATTTGTCATTCCCGCGTAGGCGGGAATCTATACTCAGTTGCATAAATAATTACACATAATTATTTATGCGTCTCGCTCGCTACGCGGCGCAAAACCGCCGCTTACGGCGGACGGTTTTGATACTCACTTGTGCAATAAATTGCTCAAGTGAGTATAGGTAGCGGCGTGTCCGCGCCGCGAGATTCCCTGATGCTGGATCCCCGCGTTGGCTTCGCCTCTCTCCGCTTCGCTACGAGTCGCGGGGATGACAACTGAAAATATGATGTTTACGTTGCGCTCGTGGAATTTACCCCATCCTCACACCGGCGCGGTGGCGGCGCGCAGCCAGTCGCGCTCGGCGTCGTGCAGAAATCCCTGATGGGCATCATACACCCGCGCGTGATAGGCATTGAGCCAGACCCGTTCATCCGGCCGCAGCAATTCCACCATGATGAGCTGGCGGTCGATCGGCGCAAGGGTCAGGGTTTCAAACCCGAGCAGTTTTTTCGTGCTGCCGCCTGCTGGTGATTCGGGCGTGAGTTCCACCACCGTCACCAGATTTTCAATACGTATGCCGTAGGCTCCGGCAGCGTAATAGCCCGGCTCATTAGAGAGCACCATACCCGGCTTCAGCGCCACATGCGGTGATTTTTTGCTGATGCTTTGTGGCCCCTCATGCACACAGAGATACGCCCCCACCCCATGGCCGGTGCCGTGATCATAATCAAGCCCCGCCGTCCAGAGATATTGCCGCGCCAGCGCATCAAGCTGCGCGCCACTTGTGCCCTCTGGAAAACGCGCAGTGGCCAGAGCAATATGCCCTTTAAGCACGAGGGTGAAATGGCGGCGCATGAGGTCACTCACCTCACCGATGGCGATGGTGCGGGTGATGTCGGTGGTGCCGTCTTCATATTGCCCGCCGGAATCAAGCAGCAGAAGCTCGCCCGGCTTCAGTGCGCGGTTGCTGGTGGCGGTGGCGCGGTAATGGATAATCGCGCCATGTGAACCGCTTCCGGCAATGGTGGCAAAGCTTGGGCCGCGGTAGGTAGGCGCATGGCGGCGGAATTCTTCGAGTGTTGCTGCAACCGTTAACTCATCGCATGCAGATTGCGCTGAAAGCCAGCACAGAAAGCGCGTTACCGCCAGCCCGTCGCGCAGATGGGCAAGGCGCATACCCCCCAGTTCGGTTTCGTTTTTGCAGGCTTTCATCGTGCCGCTGGGGTCGGGTTTTTCTATCAGCTTAACCCCCGCTTGCTCCGCCAGCATCAGGATGAAATACGGCACACGGGAAGGATCTACCAGCAAGGCACGAAGCCCGCGGAATATCTGCTCTTCGCCCGCAAAAAAACTGCGGATTCCGCGAATCGTGACGCCCAGATTCTGCATCTCGCGCAGTACGTCCTGAGTGAAGCTGCGCTCGTAGGTGAAAAGCGTCACCGCCCCGTCGCGCGTGAGGAGAGCATAGGCAAGAAAAAGGGGATTATAGGGAATATCCGCCCCCCTCAGATTTAACAGCCACGCAATGGCATCCGGCTGGGTGATGAGCAGGGCATCGGCGCCATATTCGCCCGTGACAGCCGCAATACGGGCGATTTTTTCTTTTGCCGCAAGCCCGGCAAGATGCAGTGGATGCAGGTGAATCGGCTCCGCCGGAGGGGCGGGCTGGTGCTGCCAGATACTATCCACCAGATTCGGGCGGATGGGCTGGAAACGCATCTGCTTATCGGCGAGGGCTTTTTGCCATTCGCGCAGGCTGGTGATGGAATGTAACAGCGGGTCAACCCCGATCACGAGGGCGCGCGGGGATTGGCGCACCCAGTCGGGAAATGTCACCTCGCCACTATTGATGATGGTGGTGGTCAGCGGGTCTGACTCCTGCCCGGCCTGCAGCGTGTAGCGCCCATCCACCATCAGCACGCTGCGTTCGTTAGCGTCCGCAGGGAAAATGCCAAGCCCGGCCGAGCCGGTAAAGCCGGTAAGAAATGTCAGGCGCTGGGCGTAGGGGGCGGTATATTCGCCCTGAAATTCATCCGCCACTGGCTGCAGCCAGAGATCCAGCCCCCGGGCTGTCATGGCTCGCTGTAACGCGGCGCGGCGTTCGTTATATTCGGTTTTTGTCATTGAATTTCTAATCCTCGAGCCTATGGTGGGGCTTTGGGCTTACGGAATCAAGCGGTGAATAAAGAATATGTGCAGTTTACGGCTTAAATTTTCATACCTGCTGGCAGGAATCCTCATGCTTTCAGGGGTGGCGCATGCCCAGATTCCGCCTGAAAAAACGGTCGAGGAACCTTTCCGGCCGGCGCTTGTTTATATTTCGGCGGGCACAGATCGCGACAGTGCGTTTATTGATGCTGCCCGCGCCGGTGCCGCCCGTGCCAGATCCGACCTTGGCATCGAGTATCAGGAATTCCGGATGACAGGGAAAGAAGATGTGAGCGCCGTCATCCGCAAGGCGGCAGAAGGTGGGAATACCCCCATTATTGCGGTGGGTTTCCAAAATGTGATTCCCGTTCTCAATCTGGCCGAACGTTACCCCCATACGCACTTCACGGTGATTGACGGTCTGGTACCGCCGATTTTTGCCAATGTGCAGTCGGTGCTGTTTCGCGATCATGAAGGCGCGTTTCTGGTGGGTATCGTAGCGGGGGTGACCACGCGCAGCAATAAGGTTGGTTTCATCGGGGGGATGGATATTTCCATCATTCGCAACTTCGCCAAGGGCTATGTGCAAGGCGTGCGCTACGCCAACCCCAAGGCCGAGGTGATGGTGAAGATGCTGGGCACCACGCCCGAAGCCTGGAGCGACCCCGAAGCCGCGGAAGATCTCGCCCTCAGCCAGTATGAAGCCGGGGCGGATGTGATTTTTGCTGCCGCTGGTGGTTCCAGTATTGGCGTATTACGCGCGGCCAAGCGTTCGGATAATTTTGCCATCGGGGTGGATATTAACCA
>CANHAG010000069.1 GCA_947458525.1 Rhodospirillaceae bacterium
TCCGGAAGCCATAGCTGCGATGCAGGAGCGGGTGGCGGAGGTGAAAACCGGGCAGGCGGCAGAGCTTATCTGGCTGCTCGAGCACCCCGCTCTTTACACTGCCGGAACGAGTGCGAAGAGAAAAGATTTGTTACAACCAGAAGGTGCGGGATTGCCAGTTTTTACCACCGGAAGGGGTGGGCAATATACCTATCACGGGCCGGGGCAGCGTATCGGATATTTCATTCTTGATCTCAAACGCCGCACTCCCGACATCCGCGCCTATGTAAAAATCCTTGAGCAGATAATTATAGATACGGTAAGCAGCTTTAACGTAAACAGCTTTACAAGGGAAGGCCGGATAGGTGTCTGGGTCGAAACACCTTCCGGTGAGGCCAAGATCGCGGCGCTCGGGGTGAGGGTACAGCAGGGGATCACCAGCCACGGCATCGCCATTAACCTCTGCCCGGATCTGGGGAACTATAAAGGCATTATTCCTTGTGGAATCAATAACTATGGGGTGTCATCATTATGGCAGCTTGGGGTGGAAATTTCAAGCGAAACACTCGATGAGGCGCTGATTGCCTCAATAAAAAAGCATTTTTCCTGAAAAAATCTTTACAAAATCTTCCATAAATAAAAAATTTACAGAGTATCTAGTTGAATGAAACAAGGCCGTATTTTTCCGTTTTTATAAGAAATGGCTTCAACATTTTTTACACGTGCTGCAAGCGGGCCTTCCCAGCAGGCTTCAATCATCGTGGTTACGCTCGCTTGCGCCCCCGAAATAGTCATCTCAACCGAACCACATCTAAGGTTGCGTACCCAGCCTATTAACTCGCGTTCTACGGCATTGAGCATTGCCCATGAACGGAACCCCACCCCCTGCACCCTGCCGATGATCATCAGATGCATTGTAATAGTCTTATCCATTTTCTCCTCCGATATTTTCAAAAATTTCATGGTATGATGCAAGGGAATCGATTATTTTTATCTTGTATATGCTTCCATCCATGTATTTATCATTGAAAACTCTATGAGCACCAGCACCACCCAGCCGCCACTCGGTAGCGCCAGCGCCGCGCTCATCCATAAAGCCCAGCAATTCTATACACTTAACTATAAACCGCGCGAGATGATTCTTGACCGCGGCAAGGGCGCGCGTCTTTATGATCTTGATGGCAAGGAGTATATTGATCTGAGCTCCGGCATCGCCGTTTCCTCCCTCGGCCATCAACACCCTAAGTTACTGAAAGCTCTGCACAGACAGTCGCGAAAGCTTTGGCATACAAGCAATGTATTTTATACCGAACCCCCCATTCGGCTGGCGGAAAAACTGGTGGAGCTTTCGGGCTTCGCGCGCCGGGTGTATCTCTGTAATTCGGGCACGGAGGCCAACGAGGCGGCCATCAAGCTGGTGCGTAAATACGCGGCCGATAAGGGGCGCGACCCCGCCCACCGCGAGATCATCTCCTTTGCAGGCTCTTTCCATGGTCGCACGCTCGCTGCCGTTACTGCCACGGCACAGCCCAAATACCATCAGGGGTTTGAGCCTTTGCCTCCGGGCTTCGTTTATTGCAGCAAATTCAATGACGAAGCGGCAATTTCCTCCATGGTCAGCGACAAAACCTGTGCGATTTTTGTAGAACCGGTACAGGGCGAGGGGGGTGTGGTTCCCGCAAAGCCTGGCTTTCTAAAATATCTCAGGAGCTTATGTGATAATGTGGGCGCGCTTTTAGTGGTGGATGAAATTCAGGCCGGAATGGGGCGCACCGGCACCATGTTCGCCTACACGCAGGACGGAATTGTGCCCGATGTGGTCACGCTTGCTAAAGCTTTAGGTTGTGGTCTGCCGATCGGTGCCATGCTGGTGGGGGAAAAGGCATCAGAGACATTTCAGTTCGGTTCGCATGGCTCCACCTTTGGCGGAAACCCGGTCATGTCAGCAGTTGCACTTGAGGCGATAAAAATATTATCATCAAAGCAAATTTCTGAAAGCGTGCAAGAAAATCATATTATTATGATGAATATGCTTGATAGTTTTAATAGAGAGCTGGATATGTTTTCCGAGCTGCGCGGGAGGGGGTTGATGATTGGGGCAGAGCTAAAATCCACCTATAAAGGCCAGGCCAATGCCATCGCAGATCTTGCCCGCAAAGAGGGTGTACTGGTGCTGATTGCCGGGCCAGATGTGCTGCGGTTTCTACCCCCCCTGAATATCACGAAGAAAGAGATTAATAGAGGATTGTTACGATTGCGTAACGCTCTGGTGAAATTTAAGGCAGACATGCCACATGCGGCATAGGCTGTAAATTGGTGAGCAAGGCAGAATCCCCGCGTTTTTCGGCCGCGGGTATGGAGTAAAGAAATAGCATTATTATGCATAATAAACAACAGGATGATGTTCTTGCGTGGCTCAAGGGTGAGGCCGATATTATGGCCGACTTGACCCGTGAGTGGGCTGAAATCAATTCAGGCAGCTACAACCCTGACGGGATTATCCGCCAGCGTGACGCCATGGCCGAAAAATTCCAGACACTGGGTGGGGAGGCGGCGCTGATGCCAGTGGGGAAAATACCCTCGATATCAGCAGAAGGTCAAGAGGTTACTTATCAGCCGCCTGAGGCATTTTCGTTGGTCAAGCGCCCCCATGCCCCACTGCAAATATTGCTGGTGGGGCATATAGACACTGTCTACGCGAGTGATCATCCATTCCAATCAACCGAGCTTTTGCCGGGGAACAAATTACGGGGTCCCGGGGTAGCCGATATGAAAGGTGGGATTGTGGTCATGCTCAAAGCACTGGAGACATTTGAGCGCTACCAGGGTGCCGATCGGCTTGGCTGGCAGGTACTGCTAACGCCTGACGAAGAAATTGGCTCCATCGGCTCCGCCCCGCTATTGAAAGCGGCAGCGAAGGGCAAATATGCGGGCATGGTTTACGAGCCTGCACTCGCGGATGGAACGCTTGCCGGCGCACGTAAGGGCAGCGGCAATTTTGCACTGGTAGTGCGTGGCCGCGCCGCCCATGCCGGGCGCAATCCTGAGGAAGGGCGTAATGCGATTGTCGCCTGTGCATATCTTGTGCAAGCCCTTGTAATGCTAGCAGAGAAAGGTGCCGGCGTTACCATCAACCCCGCCCGCATTCAGGGCGGTGGGCCGCTGAATATGGTTCCGGATCTGGCCATTATACATTATAACGTGCGCACGCAGCGGCTAGAAGATGAGGCATGGGTGACGGAGGAAGTGGCAAGAATTGCTGCTGAAGCAGCGGCACGGTGTGAGGTGTCGGTTACCCCTCACGGCCACTTCACCCGCCCGCCCAAGCCGATGACGCCTGAAAATCAGCGGCTTTTTGACCTGGTGCAGGATTGCGGCCGCACCCTCGGCCTGACGCTTGCGGTCACGCCATCCGGCGGGTGCTGCGATGGCAATAATCTCTGGCATTACGGCCTGCCAAATGTGGATACGCTTGGCGTGCGCGGTGCCAATATTCATTCCGATCAGGAATTTATGTATCTGGATAGTCTTACCGAGCGCGCCCAACTCTCCGCCTTGATGCTCATGCGCCTGGCCGACGGGGCGCTGGGGTGATTGCACCGGGGACATGCATTGGGGACACAATGAATTTATTGTGTCCCCGACGCGCCCATTCTGCCTATCGCCATAGTTTTCCTTGAGTTTATTCCTAAGTGCCCTATACCACCAACTCCACCTTAAAACAGGATCCACATGCAAAAATTATTAGCCAAACGCCCCACCACGAGCAAGCCTTCCGCCCGTACCCGCCCGAGCGAGGCAGAGGCCATGGCAGCGGTAAAAACCCTCATCCGCTGGGCAGGCGATGACCCCACGCGCGAAGGGCTGGTTGAAACCCCAAAGCGCGTGGTTGAGGCCTACCGCGAATTTTTCGCCGGCTACGAGCAGAACCCGGATGACATCCTCGCTAAGACCTTTGAAGAGGTTGAGGATTATGACGAAATCGTACTGCTCAAGAATATGCGGTTTGAGTCGCATTGCGAGCATCATATGGTGCCGATTATCGGCAAGGCGCATGTGGCTTATATACCCAACCGCAAAGTGGTGGGTATCAGCAAAATCGCCCGGCTGGTGGATGTGTTTGCCAAGCGCCTGCAGACCCAGGAGCTGATGACCAAGCAGATCGCCGAAACCATCGAGCGCGTGCTGAAACCGCGAGGAGTCGCGGTGATTATTGATGCTTACCATGAATGTATGACGACGCGCGGCGTGCATAAATCGGAAACCACGACGGTCACCTCAGCGATGCATGGTGTGTTCAAATCTCAGGCTACCAGCCGCGCCGAGCTCATGTCACTCATCCAGCAGCAGGTGTGATGCCGCTTCTTGCCAACAAGCCCCTGATACTGGCTTCTGGCTCCGTTGTGCGCCAGCAGATGCTGGCGGCGGCGGGGCTCAAATTTTCTATTCGTTCTCCCGGCCATGAGGAAGAAGCCGTTAAACCCACCATCCGCCATTTACCGCTCAGTGAACAGGCGCTGCGGCTGGCAGATGTGAAGGCCGCGCCTATCAGCCGCGCCCAGCCGGAAGCGCTCGTGATAGGGGCGGATCAGATATGTTCTCTCGATGGCGAGATTTTCAGCAAGCCCGGTACGTTTGAACATGCTGCCGAGCAGCTGCGCCGCTTAAGCGGTAAAACCCACACCCAGACCTGCGCTGCCGTTCTGCTGGAGCGTGGCGAGCCAATCTGGACATACGCGGCGCAAGCCCGCCTGACCATGCGCAACCTGAGTGATGAGGAAATTGAAGCCTATATCCGCGCCGATACCCCACTTGCCGCGTGTGGCGCCTATAAAATTGAATCCCTTGGTCGGCATCTGTTTGCCTCCATTGAGGGCGATCAGGATGTGATTAAGGGGCTACCACTCATCCCGCTACTGGCCGAACTGCACAAGATCGGGGCAATCGGATGGAGTAAATAGCCGTTAGCTGTTAGCAGTTCGCGGTTAGATCTTCTATGTGATTGGCATGGTATTGCTTCTTGCACTATAAAAGCTAAAACCTCACAGCTCACGGCTAATGGCTCATTGATGCAGCTTTTTGTAGAACATCTGACCACGATTGACTCGGCCTATCTTCACCCCGAACACGGGCTGCTGGGCGAGAGCTGGATTGTGGATGTAGCGCTTGAGGGGGCGCTGGATGCGGCCTCCATGGTCATGGATTTTGCGCATGTGAAAAAGCGCCTGAAAGCCGCCATTGACGGCTCGCTCGACCATGTGCTGATTGTACCTGAACGCGCGAAGAATCTCTCTCTTTTTTACTCACCCCACCTCCCCACCGACCCCCACTCCACCCCTGAGGGCGAGTCACATTCGCTTGCGAATTTGGTGGGGGGTAAGGCCACAGAAGACCCCCCCACGGAACTCGCGCGCAAGAGCGCGCAAATTCCCGCTCCCCCTCAGGGGGGGAGCAAAACGGGGGATGGTGTGGTAATCGAATGGCGGTTCGGCAAGGGGGAAATGCTTGTGCATTACTCCCCAAAATCATCTGTAGCCCTGCTTGATTCCGAGATCGTAACGGACGCGGCAATGGTCGCGTATTTAGCGCGTGTTCTGGCGCCCGTGTTACCCTCAACCGTGAGCAAACTCAGCCTTACCTTGCGCCATGAAGTCACCGACGACAGCTATTACCATTACGTACACGGGCTTAAAACCCATGACGGGCATTGCCAGCGCATTGCCCATGGCCATCGCTCGCGGATTATGATCTGGAAGAATGGCGCGCGCGAGAGATCGCTAGAGGCATCCTGGGCGGCGGAGTGGAAAACCGCTTATCTCGCCACGCGCGCCGATATCCGGGCAGAAAAAAACGGCATGTTAGAGATGGGCTATGAGGCGAGCGAAGGCTGGTTTGCCCTCAGCTACCCCTCGCATCGCTGCCATATTCTCGAAACCGATTCGACCGTGGAACAGATCGCAAGCCACATCGCCACTACGCTCAAAGCCCGCGACCCCTCGGCCAGCTTCCGTGTCCGCGCCTATGAAGGCGTGCAGAAGGGGGCAGTGGCGGAGGCGTGATGCGCATAAAAATCTCGCTTTTCTGTCTGATTCCTGCGAAGCTCCGCCCATGCGTTACTGGGGTTCATTTCTGATGGGAGCGGTGAGTATGGCGGCCACATCCTTAGCGCTTGCGGCATCGCCCGCTACGGCCATTTTCGCGGGCGGCTGTTTCTGGTGTATGGAGCCGCCGTTTGATGCGGCCGAAGGGGTTATCCGCACCAGGGTCGGCTATACGGGCGGGCATGTGGCAAACCCCACCTATGAGCAGGTGGTCAGTAAAGCCACCGGCCATTACGAGGCGATTGAAGTAGTGTATGACCCGGCTAAAATCAGTTATGAGCAGTTGCTGGGTATTTTCTGGGAAAATATTGATCCCACCGATGCGGGCGGCCAGTTCGCCGACCGTGGCCAGAGCTACCAGACAGCTATTTTCTATCTGGATGATTTGCAGAAAAAAGCCGCCGAACGCTCGACATCTGAGGTGGCAAAGAAACTGGGTTCGCCCGTAGCTACGAAGATTCTGGCCGCAAGTAAATTTTACCCGGCGGAAGATTACCACCAGGAATATTATAAGAAAAATGCCTTGCGCTATGATGCTTATAAATATGGCTCCGGCCGTCCGGAACGGCTGAAAGAAATCTGGGGCGAGGGCGCGGGTTCTACATCGGGGACACAATGAATTTATTGTGTCCCCAATGTTGTGTCCCCAATGTCGTGGTTACATCTTTACGATCATAGTTCTTGGAATCGTTTTGCCTTATGTCTTAGGTAAACTAATAAATTCGTCATTGTTGTAAGAACTTGTCATTCCAGGGAAAGCGGGAATCCAGTCTCTTGACGTATGCGGGGCA
>CANHAG010000070.1 GCA_947458525.1 Rhodospirillaceae bacterium
CTTCGGCGGCATTATGCGCCGAGGCGCGCCCCTTGCGCTCCAGCGTTGCCGCATCAAAGGCGGCGAGTTTGGTATTATCTGACCCGGCATTGCAGGTGATGATAACGCTCATAATTTCCTCTCACGCTGTGATCAATCTGAACAATGTCTAGCCCATCCCTTGCCGCATGGCCAGAGGATTGACGGAATCCCTGATGACATCATGGAACCCGGAACCATCGTATGATGCTGAGGTACTGGTAATACCCATCTACAATATCTACACAAACAAGGATTTTCTTTCCGCCCTACCCGGAAGCAGATACAGCTTGACGAATCGCTTTACCTTCGTCTTTATTTGGGCTAACTCATCTCTGAGTTTTGCAACCGTACGTTTAGCACTTCAAGAACTAATCGACGGGACGCATATTCTAAACCTTTGTTTTTTCTTTTTTTACATAAGGGATCGCACATGAGAAAATTTTTTGGCAATATCAGCCTGAGGGTAAAGCTTGGTGTCATTTTGCTGCTGGTAGGCGTAATTTCTGCCGCGCTGGTAGGCGGGGTATTCCTGTTCAAGCAGTCTGATCTGCACCGGGATTATGAGCGTCAGCTGACCAACTCCATCACGAATCTGGGCGATACGATCGACCGTAATCTCTTTGAACGCTACGGCGATGTGCAGGCTTTTGGTTATAACACCGCGGCGCAGGATCCCGCCAACTGGCGGCAACCGGGGGCAGAAAATCCGCTGGTAGCGGCCATGAATAGTTACACCAAGGCCTATGGGTTGTATCCGCTGATGATGATGGTTGATCTGAATGGCGATGTGCTGGCCGTGAACACGGTTAGCGCCAAGGGCGAAACGATCGAGACCGATTTTCTCTATCAGAAGAATTTCAAAGGATCCCCCTGGTTTAGAGCGGCACATGATGGTGAGTTTCTTGTGGGAAGAGATGGGCTGACAGGCACATTTGTCGGCGCGCCGGAGCAGAATCCGTTGATTCAGAAGATTTACGGAAGTGACGGCTATAGCCTTGCCTTTGCCGCACCGGTCTTTGATGCTGACGGGCAGGCCATTGCCATCTGGGTGAATTTTGCAGATATGACGCTGGTGGATGATATCCTTGGGGAATTCCGCAAATCCATTGTCAATTCTGGCGTAAAAAATCCGGATCTGATGCTCATCGATAAAGATGGACGCATATTGGTGGATTTTGATAGTGAGAGTATCAATGCAAGTGGAGTGCTTCAGCATGATTTTAACAATCTGCTGAAGAAAAATTTTACTGCCATGGGGTTTGAGCCTGCGATACTTGCCACGCAAGGTAAAACTGGTGCGTGGTACGGGGTGAATCCGGATTCTGGTCAAGAATCCCTTGTCGCGTATGCGGCAAGCGATGGGGCCTATGGCTATCCGGGGCTTGGATGGTCAGTGCTATTTGCAGTCGATCCCAAAGAAGCGTTCAGTGTGCTCGAAAACGTGAAAAATGGCATGTTGGTTGTGCTGCTGGGTGCCTTCGTTGTATCGCTGTTGACGGCACTGGCGATTGGTGCGGCTGTATCAAAACCCATCAAACGTTCGGCAGAAGTGATTGAGGCAATTGCCGGCGGTGATACAACCATTGAGATTACCGGCACCGAGCGGAAAGATGAAATAGGCGCACTCGCCCGGGCGTCGGAGGTCTTCAAGCAGAGCGTTGAAGCCCGTGCGCGGCTTGAGGCTGAGCAGAAAGAAGCCGAGCGCCGCGCGGCGATTGACAAGAAAAAAGCGCAGGAAGATCTTGCCAACCGCTTCCAGAGCCGGGTGCAGGGCATCATCCAGACGGTGGCTTCGGCGGCTACTGAGCTTTATCAAACCTCTGAATCCATGGGCACGATTATCCATAACGTGAACAGCAAGGCGGAGAATGCGTCCAAAGCGTCGAACCTTGCATCGCATAACGTGCAGAGCGTGGCCGCGGCGGCGGAGGAAATGTCTTCAACCGTGAAAGAAATCGCGCATCAGATCGCGCGGTCTTCACAAGCGGTGAGGGAGGCGGTGACTCAGTCGGAAAAAGCCGATAAAACTTCGGATCAGCTGGAAGAAGCTACCAAGAAAATCGGTGATATCGTGAGCCTTATCCAATCGATCGCCGGGCAGATTAACCTGCTGGCGCTGAATGCCACGATCGAATCCGCACGCGCGGGCGAGGCCGGTAAAGGCTTCGCTGTGGTAGCGGGTGAGGTGAAGGTTCTGGCCGCGCAGACGAGCAAAGCCACCGATCAGATTGCGGGCTATATCACCAGCATTCAGAACGTGGCGCATGAGGTGGTGACGACGCTGCGCTCCATCCGTGAATCGATTGGCCATGTGAATGAATATTCCTCGGCCATGTCGGCGGCGGTGGAGGAGCAGAGCGCCGCCACCAGCGAAATTGCGGGGAATATGGGCAATGCGGCCTCGAGCACCGCCCAGATCAGCACAGATGTGACGGATGTCAGCCGCTCTTCTGCGGATGCCAGCGCTGCCGCCTCACAGGTGCTTGATGCGGCGAAAATGCTCTCGCAAGAGGCGGAGAAACTGGATCAGGAAGTGAAAACCTTCCTCAGTGAAGTGCGGGCGGGATAAGTTACTTACCATTCATGGCCTCGTCAGCGCGACATCTTTCTTGCTTGTCGCGGCTGGCGGGTGCTGTTAGGGTCACCGCTTCACATCGTCCGGGAGAGTTGGCATGTTCAAGCAGATGCTCGTGCGCAAATCCATCGCGCAGATTCAGTATGAGGCAAAAACCCATTCCCTAAAACGCACCCTTGGGAAGTGGAACCTGCTTTCGCTGGGGATTGGCTGCATCATCGGCGCCGGGATTTTCGTGATGACCGGCACCGCTGCCGCGCAATATGCCGGGCCTGCCATCGTGCTATCTTTCGTATTCGCAGGGCTTGCCTGCGCCTTTGCGGGCTTATGCTATGCGGAGCTGGCTTCGGTGCTGCCGGTCTCTGGCAGTGCCTATACCTATGCCTATGCCACGCTCGGTGAAGTCTTCGCCTGGATTATGGGCTGGCTGCTGGTGCTTGAATATGGCCTTGCGGCGGCCACGGTGGCGGTGGGCTGGTCGGGGTATCTGGCGAGCTTTCTAAGAGACATTGGCATTTTCATTCCGCCCCAGCTTTCGGCTGCCACTGGCGCGCTTGTCACGCTGGCGGATGGTTCGAAGGCGGAAGCCATCTTCAACCTTCCGGCGTTTCTCGGCGTCATCGCTGTGACCTTGCTGCTGACGCTGGGCGTCAAAGAATCCGCCACGGTGAATAACGTGATTGTCGTTATCAAAGTTTCGGTCATTCTCGCCTTCATTGCGCTCGGCATATTTTTCATAAACAGCGACAACCTCACCCCCTTCATTCCCGAGAATGAGGGGCCGGGGAAATACGGGTTTGACGGTGTGCTGCGTGCGGCCTCGGTGATTTTCTTTGCCTATGTGGGGTTTGAAGCAGTTTCTACCGCTGCGGCCGAAGCAAAGAATCCGCAGAAAGATATGCCGTTTGGCATTATCGGTTCGCTGGTGGTCTGCACCATCATTTATATGGCGGTGGCATTTGTGCTTACCGGCGTGGTGCATTACAGCCAGCTCAACGTGCCTGACCCCATCGCGGTCGCGGTGGATGCGATTGGGCTTGGCTGGTTTTCTTTCCTCATCAAAATCGGTGCGATTATGGGGTTAAGCTCGGTGATGCTGGTGCTGCTTTACGGCCAGACGCGGATTTTTTACACCATGGCGAAAGACGGCCTCCTTCCCTCGTTTATTGCCAAGGTACACCCCAAATACCATACGCCTTACCTCAATACGCTCATGGTGGGGGCGGTGGTCTCTATCGCAGCCGGAACGATGCCTATCGGGCAGCTGGGAGACCTTGTCTCGCTCGGCACGCTTTGTGCCTTTGCGATTGTGTGCATGAGTGTGCTTTACCTGCATTACAAGGAACCGGGGCTCGTGCGGCCTTACAGCACGCCGTTCAAGCCCTTCGTACCACTGCTTGGGATTGCGTTTTGCGGCTATCTCATTGCGCAGATGCCGTGGAGCACTTTCGTGCAGCTCAAGCTGTTCTTCCTCGTGGGGGTGCTGATTTATCTGTTCTACGGCCGCCGCCACAGCCTGCTTGCCAAAGCAGCCAAGGCCGGGTAGCGGGGTAGCCTCCTGCCGCGCCCCAACGGGCAGGCTGGGCTTTGTAAATAGGGAGGTTACATCATCCTTCCGCCCGCTTCGGCATCGCAATAGAGGGTATAATCGCGGCTGCCAAAAAGCTGATAGTGCCACCATTCATTGCGGTAAAAATCCCACCCCGCCGTGGTCATGATGCCCATAAGCAGCAGGCGGTTTTTCTGGGCTTCTGGCGAAATTTCCTGATTGCCGTGATGCGAGCGCGGGGTGAATGCATCAAACGCGGTGCCCATCTCCAGTTCCCGCCCATCTGCCGTGCAGAGCGTGAGATCCACCGCCACCCCGCGCGAATGGGGGGAGCCTTTCTTCGGGTCGGCAAGAAAAAGGGGGTCAGGCGTATGATCCCAGAGTTTCCACTGCGCTTCGGTCGGGCGGTAGGCATCGAAAATAAGAAAATGCAGCCCCTGTGCGGCGGCGAGCGTAATGGCCATCCGCAGTTTTTCCGCCGCCTCCGGATGCAGCAGGCAGGGCGCGCCTGCACGGTAGACGGGCTTGCCGGTAAAATTATCGGCCGTGGCGTATCTGAGATCAATCCGCACCCCGTCCGCTTCGGTAATTTCAACGAGCATCACCCAGCACCTTCGCATGATGTTCCTGAATCACGGCCTGACAGGCGCCGCTTAACGCCTTGCGGTCTTCAAAATCCTCCAGCCGTTTGGGCGTGTGAAAACACACCTCCACCGTCACCGATTCATACCCGATGAGCCTGAAAAAATGCCCGAAGAATGTAGCTTCGCCCACCCATGCCACCTGCTCATAGCAGGCGGGGGGAACCGGTTTCCCATTCACCGCCACATAGATAATAGTCACAGGCTGCACGGGCAGGGGATGTTCTTCGGCAAGCGAAAAAAACCCGCTCTTAAATGGCTTGATACGGATGCCGTCATTGGTTGTGCCCTCGGGGAAAATACAGAGCACCTTGCCCATATCCAGCCGGGCTTGCATTTTTTCGCGCGCTTCCTGCATCTGGCTGGGTTTGCGCTCCACAAACACAGAGTCCGCCAGCACGCAGAAAAACCCGATCACCGGCCAGGAGCGCACTTCCAGCTTGGGGGTAAAGGAAATGGGAAGCTGGCTGCCCAGCACAAACACATCCGAATAGCTGGCATGGTTGGCAACAAGCAGCAGCGGCCGTGCGGAAGAAGGCGCACCCGTGACGCGGATGGTAAACCCGATAATGCGCGCCACCCCGGCATAGAACAGATGCACAAGATAGCGGCGGATGGTCTGGCTTCTAAGCAGCCACATCAGCAGCACCGGCAGGAAACAGACCAGCACCCAGATCACCAGCAGCAGCGCGCGCCATGCCGCGCGCCAGGGGGCGGAGGAAAGCGGGGGAGTGGTGTCCGGCATCACCCTACTCGCCCGGTGCGTAGCGGTTGGTATATTTATCAGCCATACCCTGCATTTTGACCACAATCGAGACATCCGTCGTGTTAAACGCATAATCCACCACCGCCCCGTCACCAATAAACCCGCCCAGCCGCAGATAGCCTTTGATAAGTGGCGGCAGAAGCGCCAGCGCGGCGCGCGGGTCAATCGCTTCTTTCGCCATCAGGTTAATATCGGTGTAATATTGCGGCAGGGCGCGTGGGCGGATTTCCTCCGGCGCGAGGTGGAAATGGTGCAGATACGCCAGCGCCAGCTGATGCGCCTTGGGGTCTGTGCCGCCGAAACTCGCACAGCCGAACATGAGGGTGATTTCTTTCGCCGTCACGTATGCGCCGATACCTTTCCATAACATCTGAATCACCGGGCGGGTACGGTAGGGAATTTCCACGCAGGAACGCCCGAGCTCCATAATCTCACCGGGATAGGCTTTGAGTTTTTCAATCTCATATTCCGACTCGGTATAAAAATGCCCGATTTTCTGCATATTGCTGCGGGTCAGCAGCCGGTAAGTGCCCACCACCCGTTCCTGTGCGGGGCGCGATTCATCCAGCACCAGCACATGGTGGCAGGCGTCATCAAATGCGTCAAAATCCCGCCGCTGGGTTTTGACCTCCTGATTGGCCGAGGCGCCCATTTCTTCACAGAAAATGCGGTAACGCAGGCGCTGCGCCGCTTCAACCTCACCGCTGTTTTCGGCCAGACGCACTACCAGATTGCCCTGAATAATCGGCGCAAAGACAGGTTCAAATTGCATGGGATCACTTACTTTCTAATGGGATGCCGTAAAGCTCAAGCCTGTGGCCGACGAGCTTATACCCCAGCTCCTTGGCGATGCGTACCTGTAATTTCTCAATTTCCGCATTCGTAAATTCCACCACTTTATTCGAGCGCATATCAATCAGATGGTCGTGATGCTCCTCTGATACTTCTTCATATCGGGCGCGCCCCTGACCGAACTCATGGCGGGTGATGATGCCCGCCTCCTCAAACAGCTTTACCGTGCGGTAAAGCGTGGCCACGCTGATTTTCGGGTCATGTTTCACGGCGCGCTGATGCAATGTCTCCACATCCGGATGGTCGTGTGACTCTTCCAGTACCCGGGCGATAATCCTGCGCTGGCCAGTCATTTTCAGCCCGCGCTCGATGCATTTCTTCTCAAGGTTGAGCGGCATGGGCAAAGCATAGCGCGAGGCGCGGCGGAGGCAAGCACAGATTCATGGTTATGGCCAGTATTCGCAGCACCAGAATCATCACAGCTTCTCCACATTCCC
>CANHAG010000071.1 GCA_947458525.1 Rhodospirillaceae bacterium
CGGATTGTGGAAGCGCGGGATGCCAGCGCGCATGAAGCGCAGGTGCATTTATGCAATTCCGGCGTGATGGCGCTGCGCGGCAGCGTGGCGTGGGAGTTGATGGCGCGCATCGACAATAACAATGCAAAGCAGGAATATTACCTGACCGATATCGTGGCGCTGGCACGCAAGGCCGGCTTTACCGCACGGGTGGTGGAGGGAGACGCCACGGAAGTGCTGGGGGTGAACGCGCGCGGCGAACTGGCCGAGGCGGAAGCGGCGATGCAGGCGCGGCTGCGCGCTGAGCATATGGAAAATGGTGCAACCCTGCGGCTGCCCGAGACAGTATATTTCAGTGCCGATACGCGGCTGGGGCAGGATGTGATTATCGAGCCTTACGTATTTTTCGGTACCGATGTGGCGGTGGGTAATGGCGCCATGATTCGCGCCTATTCCCATCTTGAAGGCACGGTGGTGGGTGAAAAAGCAGTGGTGGGGCCGTTTGCGCGGCTGCGCCCGGGCACGAATCTGGGTGAAAAAGCGAAGATCGGGAATTTTGTGGAGATCAAAAAAAGCGAAATCGCCGCAGGCGCGAAAATCAGCCATTTAAGCTATATCGGGGATGCGAGCGTGGGCGAAGACGCGAATATCGGTGCGGGCACCATTACCTGCAATTACGACGGCTACCGCAAGCATCGCACCACCATCGGGCGCGAGGCCTTCATCGGCTCCAACACCGCGCTTGTTGCCCCCGTCACGGTGGGGGAGGGGGCGATTGTGGCCGCCGGTTCCGTCATTACCAAAGACATTGCGCCGGATGCATTGGCACTGTCGCGCACCCGGCAAGAACAGAAAGTAGACTGGGCGAAAGCCTTCCGCGACCGTCAGGAGCGCCAGAGCGGAACAGATTAAACTATGTATGAGCGATACTATAATTGATGTTAAAACAGTGATGGATATGCCCATGCGTGATAACATCTCAGGAGGAATATAAATGATGCCCACCAGCATTCGCTCTGCGCTTGACCATCTTGATACGCCTGGTCGCGGCCGCACCTATGATTCGATTCTCGAGACAATCGGCAACACGCCGATGGTGAAACTTCACCGGCTTGCCGAAGAAGCGGGGGCGGCGGCGACCATTTATGCCAAGCTCGAATTTTTCAACCCGCTTTCTTCCGTGAAAGACCGCATCGCCCTTTCGATGGTGGAGGCAGCCGAGCGCGAGGGCATGTTAACGCCAGACTCGGTGCTGGTGGAGCCAACCTCGGGCAATACCGGCATTGCACTGGCCTTTGTGGCGGCAGCCAAGGGCTATAAAATTATTCTCACCATGCCCGAAAGCATGTCGCTTGAACGGCGAAAAATGCTGAAGCTACTGGGCGCAGAGCTGGAGCTTACTCCAGCCGCCAAAGGTATGCGCGGGGCGATTGGCCGGGCGGAAGAAATTGTTGCCGCCAACCCCAAAGCGGTAATGCTCCAGCAGTTCAAAAACCTCGCCAACCCGGCCATTCACCGCCAGACCACCGCCCTTGAAATCTGGAATGATACGGCGGGCGCGGTGGATGTGTTTGTAACCGGTGTAGGCACTGGCGGCACCTTGACCGGCACGGCCAGCGTGCTGAAAGAGAAAAAACCTTCCATAACCATCATCGCGGTGGAGCCGGAGGATAGCCCCGTGCTTTCCGGTGGCAACCCAGGCCCGCACAAGATTCAAGGCATCGGTGCAGGGTTTGTGCCGGAGATTCTGAAAACAGAATTGATTGATGAGATACTCCGCATAAGCAATGCTACGGCCTTTAATACGGCGCGGGCGCTTGCCCACCGGGAAGGTATTCCGGCCGGCATTTCTTCTGGCGCCACGGTGGCCGCCGCGCTGGAAGTTGCCAAACGGCCTGAGATGCAGGGCAAAACCATCGTGGTCATCGTCGCTTCCACCGCGGAGCGCTATATCTCCACGGATTTGTTTCTTGACCTCTAATGCACCTCACCCATGATCAGGAGCGCCGCTACATCCGCCAGATGATGCTTGCGGAAATTGGCCGTGAGGGTCAGGAAAAAATCGCCGCCGCGCGGGTGCTGGTGGTGGGTGCGGGCGGGCTTGGTTCAGCGCTTATTCCCTATCTTGCGGCCGCAGGTGTTGGCGTGCTTGGCATCATCGATTCCGACCGGGTGGAGCTCTCCAACCTCGCGCGGCAGGTCATGTATGAGACAGGCGACCTTGGCCGATTGAAAGTGGAGGCCGCGCGCGACCGGGTGAGCGAGCTGAACCCGGAAATTCTGATAAATAGTTACCCCGAAGCCCTCACGGCGGAAAATGCCGTGCGCGTGATGAAGGATTACGACATCATCGCTGATGGCTGCGATAATTTTGCCACCCGGTTTCTTGTCAATAAAACCTGCGTGGCACTGAAAAAACCCCTCATCAGCGGCGCGGTAGCGGGGTGGGAGGGGCAGGTGGCGAGTTTTAACCCCGCGCATATTCCCGCCTCGCCCTGCTATCAGTGTTTTTTGCACCCCGAAGCGCCGGAGGCCAATACCTGCATTGAATCCGGTGTTGCTGGCCCGCTGGTGGGGATGATTGGCGCCGCACAAGCGCTGGAAGTGCTGCGGATGATTCTTGGAAGCCCTGCACTCATCGGAAAACTGGCGCTTACCAATGGCCGCACCCAGCAGCAGCGCATTATCACCATTCGCAAAGATGCGGCATGCGAAGTCTGCGGGGCTGCCGCGTGACTGATCCCTTAAGCTCTATCCTCATAAGGTGGCGCTATTACTTCGGCAGACTGCATAAATTACCACTACGTAATCTGCTGGTCATGATGGGCATATGTTGCTGTACATAGGATGGACGGATGAAAAAAACACTCCTCATCATGGCCGCGCTGCTCAGCCTTTCTGCCTGTCAATCATCGGGGCTGTATCTGGCAAATGTTACGAATGACCCGGATTCCTTCCGCGTGAAAAAGCAGGTAGCCTATGGCAAAAATCCATGGCAGAAGCTCGATATTTACTGGCCGAAAACGCGAAGCGAGAAGGCTCCCATCAAGGTCTTTTATTACGGCGGAAGCTGGGTAAAAGGCAGCAAAGAAGAATATGCGTTTGTCGCCAACCGCTTCGTGCAGCATGGCTATATTGTGGTAATCCCTGATTATGTGAAGTACCCACAAGCCAAGTATCCCGCCTTTGTGGAAGATGCGGCCGAGGTCACGCGCTGGCTCGATCAGAATGCCGAGTCTATTGGCGGTGATCGCCAGCAGATTCATCTGGTCGGGCATTCGGCGGGCGCGCATATCGGCGCCATGCTGATTGCGGATGAGCGGTTTCTCGCGAAATACGATCTGAGCCCCCAATTTTACCGCTCGTTTGTTGGCATCTCAGGGCCTTATTCTTTTACGCCCGGCACCGAACGCTACCGCAAAATTTTCGGGCCCGAAGAGAACGATCACCTGATGCAGGCAGACCGGTTTATTGATGGCGATGAACCGCCCATGCTGTTGCTGCACGGGAATCTGGATATTCTGGTGAATGATTCGAATATGGAAAAACTGGCAGAAGCCGTGAAGCAGAAAGGCGGCACCGTCAGCACTGTGTATTATAGCGGGCTTGGGCATTTATCCATCATCGGAAGTTTTTCGGATAGTTTCCCCTTCGGTAGCGCCGTCGAGCGCGATATGCTGATATTCATGCAGAATAAAAAAGAACCGTAAGGGTGCCTTCCGAGGCGTTCCTCGCGGGAAAAACACGCATTACGCAATGGCTGGAGGCTGGTTTTCAGGCTTGCCTTCGTATTACAATGCGCTAGCATCTGGCCTGCATCTATTACACGGAGTTTTTATGAAAACCAGCTTTACCGGCAGCGCACTGATCGCTTTCATGCTTGCGGCTGCAACGGCTGCTGAGGCCGCCCCGAGCATTTCCCTCTCAAGCCGTAACATCACCCCCGGCCGGCCACTCACCATAGAACAGGTCTATAACAGCTTCGGTTGCACCGGGCAGAATCTCTCCCCACAGCTGGCATGGAGCAATATCCCCCCCGGCACACGCAGCCTTGCCATCACCATGTTCGACCCCGATGCACCTACCGGAAGCGGCTGGTGGCACTGGGTGGTGTTTAACATTCCCGTCAGCACCATGACCCTGCAGGAAGGCGCAAGTGGCAAAACCGGCGCGGAAAATATGCCCGCAGGTGCCATTGAAAGCCGAACCGATTTTGGCACAACCGGCTATGGCGGTGCCTGTCCGCCCCCGGGTCGCACCCACCGCTACATCACCACGCTGTGGGCGCTGAATGTGGATTCGCTGCCGCTGGATAGGGATGCCTCTGGCGCAATGGTCGCGTTTTATCTGAACCAGCACCGCATTGCCAGCACCTCGCTTACCGCCACGTTCAGACGGTAAATGCGTGACGCATAACGGGGCTTGCACCGCAAAAAAAAACCGATTATAGCGGCATTCCCAATGATAGATGACCCCCATCCTAAGGGCGCGGCGCATGCAGATTCGCCGGCGACGCAGGATCAGGCAGGGTCAGGTATGGGGCATTAGCTCAGCTGGTAGAGCGCTTCCATGGCATGGAAGAGGTCAACGGTTCGACTCCGTTATGCTCCACCAATCATTTTTTTTAATATCAATAATTTAACTGGTTTTTGAAACCACCGCACACAGCGCGGTTGCGGGGCGATATTTTCTGAGTATGTGGCATCAGAGAGGATTCTCTCTCGCATTTTGTGCGAGAAAATGCGCGTTCTCTCAAACCCGAAATTCCGCTGCCCCCACACTATGAGATGAATGTGCGTTATGTAAGATTGGTCGCGCAAGCGTGCGTGATACACAGAGAGAAAAGTAGAGAGATTCGGAAGAATCTATTTCAGGTTCAACGCGTAGCGCGTGCCTTTGCCAGTGCCGGTTTTTGTGAGGGCGGCTTTGGCAACCAGGTCGTTCAAATCACGCGTGGTGGTGGCGCGTGATGCACCGGTGATGGTGATATAATTCTCAGCACTGAGTCCACCTTTGAATCCGTCAATCCCTTCACGGAACATGCGTGCGATGGCTTTCTCCTGACGTGGATTGAGCATGTCGCGATAGCGATCATAGAAATGGGTTTTGCGGATGATGAAGGTAATCAGCGTGGTGGTGAATGCCTGCGCATCCAGAATCGTCTGCGCGAAATAAGCAAGCCATGCATCGATGCGGTTGGAGCGATTGCTCTTTTCCAACATGGCATAATAGTCTTTGCGATGGCGATGGATGACATGCGACAGACCAATCATCACCGGCCGCCCAAGGGATTGTGCGAGTGACTTCTCTACCAGTGACCGGCCAATACGGCCATTGCCATCTTCGAAGGGGTGGATAGATTCAAAATATAGATGCGCGATGGAAGCACGGGTGAGTGCAGGCAGCGACTGACTGTCATTGAACCAGCTGATGAATTGATCCATCTCCCTCTGCAGTCGCCGTGCAGGCGGTGCCTCAAAATGCACGGTTGGTATATCCAGCCTGCCAGAAACAATCTGCATCGGTTCTTTGTGCTGGCGATACATTCCAACGCTACTCAGATCACGCCGCCCATTCATCAACATGGCATGCCAGCCCCAGAGCATGTCATGCGTGAGTGGTTCGTTGTATCGCTGATAGAGATCCACCATCATTTCAGCGACACCTGCTTCGGCTGCATTCGTCCGATGCGATGGAGCGCTGACCCCCAACCTGCGCTGGATGGAGGATTGCACACTCTCGCGGTTTAGTATCTCGCCTTCAATCTCGGAAGTCTTGAGTGCCTCATCACTCATGCAGTCAATCAGCAGCGCCTGTTGTTCCTCTGCCTTGATGTGCATGCTCGCACCCAGCAGCAGCCCCGCATGGTGCAAGAACGCATCCTCATGCGGCTTCAGCGCTGCCGCATCGTAGGTAAAATGCGGCCAGTCCCGTTGCTGCCAGTTCCACTTTTTTTCTGAGGCCATGCGTCATATCCTGAATTATATGAATCATAATATGGCATATTAAGAGTTATATATCCACTCAATAGTGCTCATAAAACGCAGAAAAAATAGCCACAAAAGAAAGAAAAAGACATTGTATTTCATTGCGCTAGTTGACTTTAATCCCCATAAAATCAATGCTGAAAAATGTGGCTGAGTGCAAACATTCGACTTCTTTTCGGACCACCAGGCTTCGCCCTGCGGGCTATGATCTGCGCCCCATTCCCGGCAAGCAGGGCGAGATGGCGTCACAAAAACTTCACACATTCCATCAAAGATCTTTGATATAAATCCCTCAAGGGAGAATCTTATGACTAAGAAATGGACAGACCGCGCTGATGCGCAGAAAACCAAAAAGCCTAAGCTTCTGTTAGTTGATGATATGGGCATCATGCTGCCTCAGCTTGCAGAACGATTAGAAGCTCAAGGCTTTTATGTAGTTAAAATGCATATTGGTAATGATGCGCCCATTGATGATTCTACAATCGTCCAAGGCAGTTTTGATGAGGCCGTTGAATACGCGGTCGCTCCAACAAACCGAATTGATGCAGTCGTGACTGATCTCAATAACCGTGATTACCCGTATGGACGGTATCTGGTCGCAGATTTAGTTAAGCATGGTTTTAATGGCCCTATTGCTGTCCATAGCGGCGAGGTCGATTCAACCATGGATAAGATCGTTAAAGAAAAAGGGGCTGTTGGCCTATTCGACAAACGCGAACCCGAAGCTATTGCTAATGCTATTAATACTGCTTTGGCAGAGCGCGGTCAGGCGAAAGGCTAACGGAGTCGAACAACTTGCTGGAGCGTTGAATTGCTTCTAATAATTTGTTCGGACAGTTCGCACCCTTCCC
>CANHAG010000072.1 GCA_947458525.1 Rhodospirillaceae bacterium
GCACAATACCGTGGCCCGCATGTGATGGTGGGGCATGAGGCGCGCCGCGCCTTCGCCGAGGGGGATCAGGATGTCATCAGCTCCGTCAAACGGCTGATGGGACGCGGGGCAGAGGATATTCCCGAAATTGCCGGCCTTCTTCCTTATGCGGTGGAGGCAGGTGAAGGCATGGTGCAGCTGCGCTTGACTGACCGGGTGATTACGCCGCTCGAAGTCTCGGCCGATATTCTGCGCCATATGAAAGGGCTCGCCACCGAAGCCCTGGGGCGCGAGGTAACCAAGGCGGTGATCACCGTGCCGGCCTATTTTGACGACGCGGCGCGCGCCGCGACGAAAGACGCAGCACGGCTTGCCGGCATAGAAGTGCTGCGCTTGCTGAATGAGCCGACGGCGGCTGCGCTTGCCTACGGTCTTGAGCACGAGGCGGAGGGAGTTTTCGCCGTGTATGATCTGGGCGGCGGCACGTTTGATATTTCAATTCTGAAGCTCGAAAAGGGCGTGTTTCAGGTGTTGGCCACGGCCGGAGATACCCAGCTTGGCGGCGATGATTTTGACCGCAAAATTGCTGAACATATCCTTAAAAACGCGCAGATTACCGAGATGCATCTGGGCGAAATGAACCAGCTGCTGGCCGCCTGCCGCAAGGCCAAGGAAGCACTTTCGGAGGCTGAAACCACCACCCTCGAATGGGGCGGGGAGCAGTTTGACATCACCCGCGCACTGCTTGAGAAAAAAATCACCCCGCTGATCGGCATTACTCTGCTTTGTGCTGAACAGGCGCTGATAGATGCCGGGGTGGAAAAAAACGAGGTACGCGCGGTGGTGATGGTGGGTGGCTCCACCCGTGTGCCTAAAGTGAAACAGGAAGTGGCCGCATGGTTTGGCTGCCCGCTGCATGATGCGCTCGACCCTGATCTTGTCGTGGCGCTGGGTGCCGCGATTCAGGCAGAGGCGCTGACCAAAGGCGCCAACCACCTGCTGCTCGATGTGGTGCCGCTCTCGCTTGGGCTTGAGACCTACGGCGGAATTGTTGAAAAAATCATCCACCGCAATACGCCGATTCCGGTCGCGGTGCGGCAGGAATTCACCACCTATCAGGATGAGCAGACGGCAATCGTTTTCCATATCGTGCAGGGCGAGCGCGAAAAAGTGTCGGATTGCCGTTCGCTTGCACGCTTTACGCTTTCAGGCATTCCGCCCATGGTGGCGGGTGCGGCGCGCGTGGCGGTAACCTTCCAGATTGATGCGGACGGGCTGTTAAGCGTGAGCGCGGCAGAAGCCATCAGCGGTGCCGCAGCCGAGATTACTGTCCGCCCCTCTTACGGCCTTGCCTTTGAAGAAATCGAACGTATGCTCCGCGACAGCATGGAGCATGCGCGGTCGGATATTACTGAACGCCTTCTGATTGAGGCGCGGGTGGAGGCCGAACGTGTGATGCTGGAACTGGCGCAGGCGATGAAAATAAGCCCCGAACAGTTAAAGCCGGGCGAGGCGGATATGTTCGCAGCGCACATGGAGACGTTGAAAGCAGCGATGGCTGGAAATGACCGGGAGCGGATTGACTATGAAACGCAGCAGCTGCATGTGCTGGTGGCCGGATTTGCTGAGAGGCGCATGAATGCCGCCATTGCCAGTGCACTGGCGGGTAAGAATGTAAATGATGTGACGTAGGGAGAAACAACATGCCAAAAATAACGTTTCAACTGGCCGATGGCAGTGAAAAAATTGTGGATGCGCCAAACGGCATTTCGCTGCTGGAGGTCGCGCACCAGAACGCGATTCCGCTTGAAGGTGCGTGCGAGGGCTCGCTTGCCTGCTCCACCTGTCACGTGATTGTGGACGAAGCATTTTATAGCGGTTTGCCGCCCGCGACGGATGATGAGGAGGATATGCTCGATCTGGCTTTTGGCCTTACCCACACCTCGCGCCTTGGCTGCCAGATTATGATGAATGACAGTCTTGACGGGTTGAAAGTCAGCGTGCCTTCCGCTACACGCAACATGATGGTCGATAAAAAATAGATACAAAAAAGGAACGTTATGAAAAACGAATCTGCCCCCACCGCCTCGCCCGGAAAGCGCCGCTTGATGAAGCGCATCATTCTCGGAATTTTCATTCTGCTGCTACTCATCGGCGGTGGCGCCTATGTTGCCTCGCGCTTCGGGCTTGATAAAGCCCTTGTCACCCAGCAGCTGGATGGGTGGATTGCGCGCGCGGAAGAAAAAGCGAAAGAGGAAGGGGTGAAGCTTGATATTGCCTATGACTCCATCACCCTGGCCGGAGGATTCACCGACCGCCACGCTATTATTCGCAATCTGCGCGTCACGGTGGGAGGTCAGGGCATGCCTTACGAGCCCCAGGAAACGCGCACCTACCGCACGGCGGAAATGCAGTTTTTCCCTCGCAGCCATGACATGCAGGATTTCTCCTTGCGGCTTCCGGCACCGCTCGAGATGACGGAAAATCAAGACGAACACCCCACGATGACGCTTATCAGCGACACCCCGCTTGCGTTTGAGGTAGAGCAGATGACGCGCGCGGATGGTGAGTATTACGAGGTCACCCACCCGCTGCCAGCACTTGTTACGCTGCGCTATTTTGCCGGTCAGGAAGCCAGCGGCGAGGAAGAGGCAACGCCGGAACTCTCGCCACGCTATGATGCGGTAAAAATTGAACAGCAGGGTGGCGTGTTCCGCTACCTCGCCAATAAGGAAGATTCAGCGATTGGCACCACCGAATTCCGGGCAGAAAATATCCGTGTCATTCCGGTCGGCATGGAGCAGGAAACGGTCAAAATTGCTGGCCTTTCGCTTGATTACCGCAACCAGATCAATGCTGAAAAGAAAAACGATGTAACGGTTGATATTTCGCTGGATAACCTCTCTGCGGCGGAAGAATATCTGCCCCACACGCCATTCAGTGCAAAAATTGCCTTCGCTTTTGAGGGGGCGCTGCCCGAAACTCCCGAACAGCTGGCGGCGACGGGTAATCGTGAAACTGCGTTCAAGCTTGAGGATTTTTCGCTCCATACCAAAGATGCAAACATCGACGCTACGGCGGATTTCATCACCAAAGGCGATGATATTTTGCCCATCGGCACCGCGACAGTGACTTTCACTAATATTCCTTCCTGGCGTAATTTCATGAAGGATTATGAATTGATCACCGCCCCCACCGAAGAGCTGATCAACACCATTTTACTGCGCACGGCAGATACGCGGCTGGTGGATGCTGGCGATGTAACGCTGAACATTCAGCGCGTGCGCGGCGGTGCGTTTGAGATTGGTAACTCCACCTTTGAAGAAGTGCTGGCTATTTTGATGGGCAATATGAAAACACCGCTGGATGCCCCAGCACCAAAACCCACGGCAGAAACAACAGCGCCACAGAATGAAGCTGCGCCGGAGCAGCCAGCAGAATCAGCCAAGGAGCCCGCGCCTGCTATGGATGCGCCACCGGCCAAGCCTGAACAAAAACAACCCGAAAAAACGGCGGAATAACCATGGCCAAAAAGCCTGCGAAAGAGAAGCTGCCACGCTGGGATTTATCCCATCTTTACACAAGCCCGAAAGATCACGCGGTGGCGCGCGATCTGGCGCAGATTGACAAGGAAACGGCGGGGTTCGCCAAGCAGTATCAGGGCAAAGTCGGCAAACTGAGCGCTGAGGCGCTGGCGGAAGCTCTGCGCCAGTATGAGCAGATGCAGGAGCGTTCCGGCAAGCTCGGTAGCTTCGCACAGCTGCTCTATGCCAGCGATATGAGCAACCCTGCCCATACGCAGTTTTATCAGAATATCATGGAGGCGCTGACGACGTATTCCTCGCGTCTGGTATTTTTCACGCTGGAGCTGAACCGTATCAGCGATGAGATGCTTGCGAAGCACTATAAATCCTCCGCCCGGCTGCGCCATTATCGCCCCTGGCTTGAGGCGGTGCGTAGTTTCAAACCCTATCAGTTAAGTGATGCGCTCGAGCGTTACATTCACGAGCAATCGGTGACTCAGGCCAGCTGGGTGCGGCTGTTTGATGAATCAATTGCGCGGCTCAGTTTCAAGGTGAAGGGTAAAAAACTTTCCTCGGCGGAAGTGTTCGATCTCATGTCGCACAGGGACGGAAAAACCCGCAAAGCTGCCGCGCGCGAGATTGCCCGCGTGTTTGCTGCTGAGGCGCCGACTTATACCCTCATCACCAATACGCTTGCCAAATCAAAACAGATTGAGGATTCCACGCGGGGATTTGCCTCCCCCATCTCCAGCCGCAATGTGGCCAATCAGGTGGAAGATGAGGTGGTAGAAGCGCTGCTTACAACCGTTCAGGCCAATTACGCGAAGCTTTCCCACCGTTATTACCGCTGGAAAGCAAGGCAGTTCGGCGTGAAAAAGCTGAATTACTGGGATCGCAACGCCCCTTTGCCAAAAGGCGATGACAAAACCATTCCCTATAAAAAAGCCGTGGAGCTGGTGCTTGCCAGTTACCGCGAATTTTCGCCGGAAATGGCCGAAATCGGCACGCGCTTCTTCAAAGAAAACTGGGTGGATGTGCCAGTCAGCCCCGGCAAAGCCCCGGGGGCATTTGCGCACCCCACCGTGCCTTCCGCGCACCCTTACCTGCTGCTGAATTATCAGGGCAAAATTCGTGATGTCATGACGCTTGCCCATGAACTCGGCCACGGGGTGCATCAGGTGCTTTCCGCCCGTCAGGGCGCGCTCATGTGCGATACGCCATTGACGCTTGCCGAGACCGCTTCCGTTTTCGGGGAAATGCTCACCTTCCAGTCGCTTCTGGCGCAGATGAAGGACAAGAAAAAACGCAGATTACTCATCGCCTCCAAGGTGGAGGATATGCTCAACACCGTGGTGCGGCAGGTGGCTTTCTGCATGTTCGAGCGCAAGCTGCATGACGCAAGGCGCAAGGGCGAACTCTCCACGGCCGAACTTGGCGCGCTCTGGCTTGAGGTGCAGCGCGAATCTCTGGGGCCGGCGATTAAGCTTGCGCCGGAATACCAGCATTACTGGATGTATATTCCCCATTTCATCCATACGCCTTTTTACGTGTATGCCTATGCGTTTGGAGATTGCCTCGTCAACTCGCTTTATGGGGTGTATCAGCGCGAGAAGAAGGCCGGGCGCGGCGTTGCGTTTGCCGAAAAATACATCACCATGCTCTCTGCTGGCGGCACGCTGCGCCATAAAGAGCTGCTCGCCCCCTTCGGGCTTGACGCGACCCGCCCCGATTTCTGGCAGGAAGGGCTGAATGTGATTTCCGGCTATATCGACGCGCTGGAATAATCTTCCTGATATTTCTGCATTTGCTGCGTGATGATCTTGCCGTTTTTTCCTTCTTTCGCATAATCGAGGCTTGCCGCGAGCGAAAAGCCGTGTTAACGAATCGTTAACCATTTGTTAACCATTGTCACCGGCATGCTACGACGTATTACAGGCTATTTACGGGCAGAGGGGCAGGAATCCACCCTTCCCACCCTTGCTATCCACCGGCTTGAGCCGGGGGCAGGGCTGGTATTTGGCGCGCATACGCCGCTTACTGATCTGGCCGGGCGTAGGGCACGGGTAGTAAATATTCTTACCTATCAGTTCGGCAGCACGCGCACGGTGAGCTATCAGCTGATGACGGAAGATGAGCTGCCGCGCGTGCTGACAGTGGCAGAAGATGCAGATGGCTATTATCTGGCGATTTCCCGCCCGCTGGGGGCGGAGGAGCAGCATCGCTGGTTTGACCGCGACGCGCTTGGCTTTTTCATTGAGCCTTCCTCGGCCAAAACCCTGAAATGCCGGGTGAGCGATGCAGATTATCCGGGCTGGACTGCACCGAAATTTATCAAATCCATCGACGGGATGGAGGGAAAAATCGGCGATGGGAGATTGCTGAAAGGAGAATCCGAAAAATCCATGCAGTCGCTGCGCTATAGCCTCTTGGTTTCGGAAGCGGGCGATAAGGCGGTGGAGATTGAACGCTATACGAAAACGGGCGAGCTGCGCCTCTATGTCACGGTTTACCGCCCGGCGGGAGATGTAACCCAGATTCTTGAGACCATTCCCCATATTCCGGCGCCGCCGCCCATGCGGGTAGCGGTGGAAACGCCGCGTCCGCCAGTGCATCCGGAACCAGCACCAGCTATTGCTGCGGAAGTTGTGCCTGAGCCTGAGCCTGTGCCAGAGCCTGTGCCGGAGCCCGCACCTCCCCCGGTAGCACCCAAAAAGCCAGATTTCAGGCGGCTGAGTGACACGCCGCCGGTGAAAATAGCTGCGCCGGAGATTACGCCAGAGGCGGACGCGCCGCCCCTTCCGGCCTTTCTGATACACGAGAAAAAACCCGCCCGTCGTCCGCATTTCATAGTGTTCGATGAAATCCTCCCCCCCGAAATTGAGCGGGTGCGGTGCGATATGGCCACGGCCAAACTGCTGATTGATGCCTCAATCGCCCGCGGCGTGCGCGTGCGCGATCTGTTACGCCAGATGACGGGGCTCACCACCCCCGCCCATGACGAGGTGCTGTTTGAAATGCCGCTGAGTGAGGAAGATTATATGCAGCTCGCCCAGCGCTATCACCTGAAGCCCGACCGCAAGAGCGAACTGCGCCAGCGGCTGATGGAAGAAATCGCCAGTAAGCTGCGTCACGCATAAATACGTCCCATACTAGCCGTTTATGATGGTCTGGTGGCAGATTTGATTTGATTTCCGGTTGCATCACTTGCGCACTGCCCCTACAACCCCGGCCATGACCGAACTGGCTCAGATTCGCAATTTCTCCATTATCGCCC
>CANHAG010000073.1 GCA_947458525.1 Rhodospirillaceae bacterium
CGGCGGCGGCTTCTTTTTTGCGGGCAGTCTTGGCCATGGGAATACTCGTAGGGTTGCGGTGAGGCTCGTGCAGTTGCTATGGGGGAGGTGTAGAGGAAACTCGGGGCAGTTTCCAAGAGTATTTTTGCGGATTCACGCGCATATTGTCTATTTATTTCCCCCGCCTCTGCTTTGTCAGTGCCACGAAGGCGGGGATGACAGAATTAGGGGCTAGACCTTGGCCTGTGCAGTCCCTATATACTCTCACGCAACAAGGAGCCAGCCATGACGAACCCTGCATTTGAACGGATTGAAGCCGATATTAAAAACCACGATATTGTGCTTTACATGAAGGGCAATAAGAAACTGCCACAATGCGGGTTTTCAGCCACCGTGGCCGCGGTGCTCGAGCGGCTTGGCATCAGCGACTACAAGGATGTGAATGTGCTTGCCGATCAGGAAATCCGCGAGGGCATCAAGCAGTTCGCCAACTGGCCGACCATCCCCCAGCTTTATGTGAAAGGCGAGTTCATCGGCGGCTGCGACATTGTGCGCGATATGTACCAGTCCGGCGAATTACAGGCGCTGCTGAAGGAAAAGGGGATCGCGGTTAGTGGGTAGGTTATAGGTTATGGGTTTTAGCCCTTACAGGGCAAGAGACAAACGGTTGCCACACCAACAGAAGATCTCAAACCTGAAGAATTGTGGAATATTGACACCAAAATGGCTGATGGCAAACCCGGAACCGGGGGGGTGGTGGCAAGACCTTGGACTAGTGCCTGCGTTTCCAACGCTACCAGCGCTGCAGATACCAATACCGCCACCTATAACCTTACCAATCAGAGTATTGCCTGTTCGGCAATCTTCCGTGGAATGTTTTAATCACACCGCTTTCTTCGCTTCAATGTTCGGCAGCTTACATCAGTCGTTCCAAAGTTCTTCGTAAAAGCGGCTCTTTGCATGAAAGATCCGACGCTCACTGCTGATAAAATGCAGGTTTTATAAATCTCGCGCGTGCAATCATTGGCGGGAGGCGCGTGGGTCAGCCACGGCAGCCAATCACGGTCACATCGTAAATAGGATGTTCCAGATTGGTGAGTGACGGGGTGGAGGCAAACATCCAGCCATCAAACAGATCCATAGGAAACTGTTCTGCCGGCTTTTCTTCGCGTATGGCGAGCAGTGCCGCCGCATCGGGCTGGCTGCCGGCCACTGTAGCACGGCAGGCGAGCGAAGTGATGACAAGGTTGCCAAACCGCCCCTCCTGACCTGGGGCAATATCGATTTCGAGTGCATGCGCCGTGACCTTGTTAAGCGCGCGGAGCTTCACACTGCGCGGGGGCTGATTCGCATCCTCAAACACCACATTTTCTTTGGGCGCGCGCAAGGTAGGGTCGGAGGTGGCGGCGGAAAGCTCGCTGGCGGTGATTTCATCTGCCGTAGGGGCAACCACTTCTCCCGTTTCTACCCCTGCGACCGGCGCTGCATCCGTAGTACGCGGGCCGGTAGGGGCGGGAATCAGCGCATCTGGCGAGGCGCGGCCAAACGGTACAGCAGGCGGCGGGGGATTCTCTTTGGTGCTATAGCCAAACGGCCCCGGTTCCTTCGTGCTGTATACGCCAGACGGCGCAGGTTCCTGACGTTGCAGCTGAAAGGGCAAAGGCGGCGGATTCTGCTGCGCCTGCGCCAGCCCTGCTGCTGCCAGCCAGAGGCTGCTGCCCATCACGATAGCGCGTGCGAGGGGTCGGCGCATGGCCTGAGGCTTACTCAATTCCCGTAGCAAACGGATCGGGCGTTTCTTCCTTCTTCTCATCACCATTGCCGCTGACACCGCCGCCGCTGAACATGAATTTACCGATCATTTCCTCAAGATTGACCGAAGCCTGAGTATAGGCAATGACATCTCCGGTTTTCAGCATCGCCTCATCGCCACCGGGCGTGATGGCAATGAATTTTTCACCCAGCAGACCAGCGCTCTGTACCGCGGCGGAAGAATCTTTCGGCAGCTTCACGTTTTTTTCAATCCGCATTTTTGCAACAGCTTCATAGGTTTCAGGGTCAAGGGTGAGGGACTCAATCACCCCCACTTTGATGCCACCCACCCGCACATCACTGCCAAGGCCAATGCCGCTGATATTGGAAAAATCAGCGGTCAGCTGATAGCCATCCACTTTTTTGACGTTGCTGTTACTGTAGGCGAAATAGAGAAATCCGCCCGCTACCGTCAGCACTACCGCGCCCATTACGGTTTCAATTACATTATTTGCCATAGATTCCTCACCTCGTGATAGGGGTGAGTGCTAGCAGCAAACCTGAGCGCTGTCCAGACGAACGGCGGGGCGCGTGCTACCAGAGCCCTCCCTTGGGTTCCGGGCAGTTATTGTAAAATTTGCAGACAGCTTCTTCCTGCTTTTTCTCATCGCTCTTATAGGTGCCGTAGAATTTATCCCACCATTCCTGATTTTCTTTAGCCTTGGGATCCTCGGCGATTGAACCGCAGCCAGCAAGCAGGGTGGCCACCAGTGCTAGAAGCGCGATCCTCACTGCGGCCTCCACGGTTCATAGTCGGCAGCGCTACGCGCGCGCCTGCCGCCTTTGAGCAGATGCCCCGGCGGTAAATAGCGGTAAATAGTGCCGGTAAGATTCGGAAGATGCGGCTTCTGCCAGCGGTATTTTTTGGCCAGTTTCTCAGGCAGCGGCACTGCAAGCGTATGGTGCAGCCAGCCATGCCACTCGGCCGGAACTTTGGAGGGCTCGGCCATACCCTGATACACCACCCAGCGGCGCGTGCGCCCGGTGGTTGGGTGCCTGCGGCGGGATTCATAATAGCGGTTACCAAAATCATCCTTACCGATGAAGCGGCCTTTGAAGAAGGTAAAAAGACGAGTGCCAATTGTGGATGCCATTAATTTCCTTTAGCGCAAAACCTTCAAGTACGGCAAGAGATTCGTATAATCATCGGTCCAAGGATGGTGAAATGCGGAGAACTCTGGTGGTTTCCACCCAGGCTGGTGGCGAAAGAAATCTGCACTCGCCGAGGAGGAGTGCACCAATATAACCCATTGCGATTCAAAGACTAACGGCGACCTTGTCGGAAAATCTTTTGCAAACACCGCCACACCCTCTTCTTTAGCGAGCGCGGCAAGCAGCGGTTGCAAATCAAGATGCCGGTTGGAGATATGAATCGCGAGAACTCCATTCGGATCAAGCTTGCTGAAATAGAGCTGTAACGCTTCACGCGTGAGCAGATGCACAGGAATGGCATCAGAAGAAAATGCATCAACAACCAGTATTCCATAGCGATGATCCGATTCGCGCGCCAAGGTCAAACGCCCATCCCCTAAAATGATGCGCTGCTGTCCGGGGCAATCGGAAAGATAGGTGAAGAGCTGTTGATTCTTCGCGATCGCAACAACCAATGGATTAATCTCAAAGAAGTCCACCTGCTGCTGCGGTACTGCATAGCATTTCACTGTCCCCACCCCCAGTCCGATGATACCCAATGGCATCGCTGCTACCGCAGTAGATCGCGCCTGCATTACCTCCTCAAGCGCATCATAATACGATGTGATTTGCAGCTTCTGCGCAGGATCAAGACTCTGCAAACCATGCATCGTCGTATTATGCATTAAGACGCGCGCATTCAATGCGGCGTTGCGGAGCACATGCGACACACCAAAAAAATTCCGCTGACGCAATTCATAAATCGCATCTTTCGGCAGGAACACGATAACAAGAAAGACAATCGCCACACCATAAAACAAGGTATGAAATTTATGCGTAAGAATGCGCAGCACGATCGCCGCTACGATCAGAGAAAGGATCGCATGTTTAGAATTCAGTACTGTTGCCCAAGAGATTTCGCGTGTTGCTACATAGGCAATAAATACACCAATAATCATCGCCAGCACGCCTAGTTGCAGGGCGTGCAGGATAACAATCTTTATTTCCTGACGTAGTGCCATGGCTTGGGAACGATGGCGAGCAGATAGAATAAAGCTCACTATTGCCGCCAGCCAAAGCAGCGCGGGATATTCAAAAAGATAATCCAGCACATTTGGTGCAATCAGGGCATTAAATACGCCACCCAACATGCCGCCAAACGCAATACAAAGATAATACCATGTCAATTTTTCAGGCGTCGGTTTCCGGTCCGCAAGGTACCCATGCAAGGCAAATGCAAGCGTCATGAATACCAGAAGATGGACAAGAAGAAGCCAGGTAAAACGGATGAAAATCGGCATCAGAAGAAACAGGCCGAGTAGCGCCGCAAAGGGAGCTAATCGCTTGGCAAGCGGCACAAAGATTGGGCGCAAGGCAAACGCATCAACAAAACTAAGAAGATAAATCGCAAGCGGGGCGACCCAGAAAAATGGCACCGACGCAATATCCGTCGTCATATGGGTCGTTAGCCCCAAGGAAAGGCCAGAAGGCAAAAACGCCAATAGCAGCCAACCGCAAGAAACTTTCCAGTCCACATCGCGCCAGTGCCATGCCGCATCCGTCGATTGAAACGATGCCGCGTCAGATGAGGATGTGTTAAAAGATTGCTTCGGTAATAATCGCCATGCAAAAATGAGCAATCCAACCGCCGTAACGATCAGCAGAAGAGACCATAGATGTGTCTGTTGGGATAACGGGATGCGAGGCTCAATGACCAGTAAATAGGCTAAAAGAGCACTGAAACTGCCAAAATTACTCGCACTATATAACACATACGGCTTCGTTGCCATCGGGTCGCGACTGACACTTACCCAGCGCTGCAACAAGGGCGCGGTTGCTGCCACAAAAACGAACGGTAAGCCGAGAGCAACGAGTAATTGTATCAAAAGACTGCGCAAAGGCTGAGCGGAAATAATTTCCGCTGTCGGAGAATGGAACCCAACCGGCAAAAAGAAAAACACTAATATCAGTAAAAGTAAATGGATGACCCTCTGGTAGCGTGGTGATGCGTAAGTCGTAAGCACGTGTGCATAGAGATACCCCAACAAGAGAAGCGCCTGGAAACAGAGCATGACCGTATTCCACACCGCAGGCGTTCCCCCAAATTGGGGTAACAGAATCTTGCTTGCCATCGGCTGTACAACGAACAACAGAAATGCCATCAAGAAACTGAGAGAGTAAGCGGCAAATAAGGAGATCAAAGCTTATCCCCCCGGTTCAAGTGGAATGCCAGCTCAAACTAGTTATCCAGAAACGAACGCATCTTGCGCGAGCGCGAGGGATGTTTCAACTTGCGCAGCGCCTTCGCCTCAATCTGGCGGATGCGCTCGCGTGTGACGGAAAATTGCTGCCCGACCTCCTCCAGCGTATGGTCGGTATTCATGCCGATGCCAAACCGCATGCGCAGCACGCGTTCCTCGCGCGGCGTAAGACTCGCCAGAATCCGCGTGGTCACTTCGCGCAGGTTCGATTGAATCGCCGAATCCACCGGCAGCACGGCGTTTTTATCTTCAATGAAATCACCAAGATGCGAGTCTTCCTCATCCCCTACCGGGGTTTCAAGCGAGACCGGTTCCTTCGCAATTTTCATTACCTTGCGCACTTTATCCAGAGGCATTACTAAACGTTCAGCCAATTCTTCCGGGGTCGGTTCACGGCCGATTTCATGCAGCATCTGCCGCCCGGTGCGCACGATTTTATTGATCGTCTCGATCATATGGACGGGGATGCGGATCGTGCGGGCCTGGTCCGCAATCGAGCGGGTGATGGCCTGACGAATCCACCAGGTGGCGTAGGTTGAAAATTTATAGCCGCGGCGATACTCAAATTTATCCACCGCTTTCATCAGCCCGATATTGCCTTCCTGAATCAGATCCAGAAACTGCAAACCGCGGTTGGTATATTTTTTAGCAATCGAAATCACGAGGCGAAGATTGGCCTCGATCATCTCTTTTTTCGCGCGCCCTGCATCACGCTCGCCTTTGCTCACCGCAGAAACAATCCGCTTGAGCTCGGCAATATCCAGCCCCGTTTCGGCGGCGATCCTGCCAATCTCCGCGCGGATTTCTTCAATCGGCTTTTTCTCTTTTTCGGTGAATTCCTTCCAGCCTTTTTCCTTCAGCTTTGCCATGTGCTTTATCCAGGCGGGGTCAAGCTCGTGCCCGGCATATTCTTTAAGAAAACTCGCGCGGTTCACGCGGTGTTTCTCGGCCAGTTTGAGCAGCTGCATCTCAAACCCGAGCAGGCGCTTATGGATGCCATAGAGCATGTGCATCAGCGCTTCGACCTTCATGTTATTGAAGCGGATCGAGAGCATGATCTCGACCATCTGATCGAGCAGTTGTTTGTATTTTTTTACGTCTGCCGGGCTGAATTTCGCATCCGCCCCCATGGCTTCACTCTGTTTTTTCTCCTGCAGCTTGCGCAGGGCTTTTGACAGCTTGGCGAAGTTATCGAGCTTCTCCAGCGTCTGGGGCAGAAGCTCCTGCTCCATGGCTACGAGCGAGAGCACGGCTTCGTCTTCGTAATCATCTTCTTCCACCTGTTCTTTGCGACCGCCTTCGAGCTTGTCGTATTCGTCTTCCTCCTCCTCTTCGTCTTCTTCCTCCTCTTTTTTCCCGGCAAATACGCCCTCGCGTGCGGCATCGGCGAATTTTTCTTCCGTGCCCGCGCCGTACGTGGCGTCAAGATCAATCACTTCGCGCAGCATCATTTCGCCTGCGCCCAGTTTATCGCGCCATTCGAGCAGCACTTTCATCACATTTGGCGCTTCGCAGAGCGAGGAAATAATCATTTCCCGCCCGGTTTCGATGCGCTTGGCGATCTCAATTTCCCCCTCGCGCGA
>CANHAG010000074.1 GCA_947458525.1 Rhodospirillaceae bacterium
TTAAGCCCGCTGGCGGTGCGCACAATCACGCTGCCGCCGCGCCCGCCATCTCCCCCATCCGGCCCACCTTCGGGGATGAATTTCTCGCGCCGGAACGAGACACACCCCGCCCCGCCATCGCCGGATTTTACAAAGATTTTTGCTTCATCAAGGAATTTCATGACCCGTGCCTAACAGGTTTTTGCCGAAATAGTAAGGTGATTTGAGGGTTTGACAGAGGCAATAAAAGTAGCTACTATAATTAAGGTGAAACTCGAATATGATAATACAAAAAATATCCGAAATATATGCGAACGCGGTATCCCGTTCTCGGAGGCGGTACGATTCGATTTTGAAACCGCCGTGGAATGGGAAGACCGGCGCAGCAATTACGGCGAAACACGGATGATTGCCGTGGGGTATATCGGCAATCGGCTGCATGTGCTGTGTTACAAATCGATAAGCGCGAGCATGATTCGGGTCATCAGCCTGCGTAAGGCCAATGCACGGGAAAGGAAATGGTATGAAACGCAAAACCCATAAAGCAGATAAAGGTTATGGTGTGATTGAATATGAAGACGGCACCTATGTAGTGCTGGACGAAGATGATGTGCCAGAATTAACCGAGGAATGGTTCAAAAAAGCGCGGCCAGTGCGCGCGCTTCACCCCGCGCTTGCGGAATATGCGAGGAAGCGCAAGGCCGGTCGCCCCAAACTCGAATATCCAAAAAAAGTGAAGAGTTTTAAGCTTTCGCAGGATTTGATCGAGGCAATCGTCACTTCGGGCAAGGGTTATAATACCCGCGTGGAAGCGGCGCTGCGGGCGGCGGTGGAGGAGGGTCGGATTTAGAATGATTCCCGGTTGATTGCCCGTATCGTTTAATTAGACACTGAAAAGGGGGACGTATGGCTGGCAACGAACAGAGTGAACCGGTTAAAACCTGGCTGCGCCAGAGTGCGGAATTACGCACGCTTTTTGATCGCGGAGTGGAACAGCAGCTCGAGTCTGATCGGAAACTTGTCAGCGCGCGTTGGTCGCCTGATCAAAATAGATCGGACGAACTCGAGAGACAAAGTGAAACGATTCTGTCGGATTACGTTAATAATACAAAGCCAGCTATCAGGAATCTTGCGTCCCAAATGGGTTTTAATAGTGATGCGATTTTCAATGCTATTAAGGAAGAATTTGAAAAAAAGCGCGCGGAAGCCGAACGGAGCTCACGCGGCCGCTGATAATGGCTCGCCCCCTGACGTACAACGGGGGCATTCTTTTTTGCCTGCTGCTAGTGCTGGGTGGCGGATGCCGGCATCGGGAAACCTGCGACCCTCAATGCACCACATCTTTGGGTAGATGCAGGGTAACGGCGAGGTAGTTGCTGTTTTTGCTCAGGCTCAGATAGCCGCCATGGTGACGCGCGACCGCATCCGCATATAAGAGAGGCACCAGGCGCTCCGTAAGCAGCGGCAGGTAAGGCGCGAGATCCGCCTTCTCGTCAAACCGCACACGCGGCGCGCGGCTATCGGTCAGCGGCAGGGGTGAATCGGCCACCGTAATACGCGCCTCGCGCCCGTCTTCTTCCAGTGCTACCCATTTTTTCTCGGGCTCTGCCACAATGCCTGAGGCAAGAAATTGCGAAAGCGCGCGGGAAAGGTGCCCGCCATCCGCCATGATGAAGCGTGCCTCGCAGATCGTATGTTCGGGTGCGACGTTAGCAAACACATTCTCCACCGCCACAATGGATTTTTCAACCGGGCCGGTACGGTGCTGCAGGCGCAATGCGTCAAGCGCAGTGGTCAGCCCGCCTACCTGACGGGTGAGGATCTGATCAATCGCCTCAAGATAGGAAGAAATCTCCTGCGACGCATTGCCCCGTGCAATCTTAGAGGCATAGCTGGTGATACGGGTCAGGTGCTTCATTGGCTGCAGCAATTCCTGAGTCAGGCCTTCGGCCATCAGCTCGTGGAAATGATGCTGCGCCTTGCCGATTGCTCGTTCGATTGTCTGCTGCCGTTCAATCCGCGCTTCTACCGCACTCACCAGCACATCAAGATCCACCGGCTTGGTGAGGAACACGTCGCAGCCATAACGATGCGCGCGCATCTGGTAGTCTTTGTCATTCTGGGCGGTGAGGAACATGAAGGGCAGGGATTTTCCCGTCCCATCTGCATGGCGCAGTGTGCTTAGCACATCGAAACCGGAAAGACCCGGCATTTTAATGTCGCACAGCACCAGATCGTAATGCTGCTGGTGAATCTGTTCGAGCGCTTCGGCGCCGCTGGCGGCTTCATCTACCTCAAAATCATGCAGCCGCAGGAAATCTGCGACATCCTCACGAAATGCCCGCTCATCCTCCACGCATAAAACCCGGTTCATAGACCCCCCGCTGGTGAAACATTACGGAGGAGCTTAGCATAAAAAGGTTAATTTACAACTAAAGGTTGTTATATTTTGGAATAACTCGCACGAGGCGCTAACGCGCTAAATATTGTGGCCTTTTTTTTCTTCTAGCTTGTCTGCAAGCTCAATCACCCGCCGCCGCGCATCGAAAGAGAAAATCGCACTCGTGGCCACCGCGGCTGCGGTAATCAGGCTCAGCCCGGCGGTCATTTTTGTGGGGAAGCCGGCAATCTTGAAACGTTGCCAGGTGCCAATGGTCAGCCCCCGCCACTCTCCCATTTCAATCCCACTCATCGCATGGATACGTTTGTTATATTTACTGGTAAAGTCGCGTTCGATCCTTTGCGATTCCTTGGCGAATAGTTTAAATGTTTTGGGGTTCTGCTCGGTGCCGTTGATTTTTCTGAACTCGGTTACGCGATCCTCGCGCAACTCAGGAATACTTTCCCAAGATTTGGTGTCTTCATAGAATTTGTTACGGATGGATTGCGCCGCACCTAAAAATCCCACTGCCAAGCCGGCACCGATACCAAGCACCCACCCCATCCGACCTGAGGGCAGATGTTGCTTGGCAAGCGGCTCATCAGGCGGTGTATTCGCCGCTGCCGGCGTTTCTCTGGTGGCCTGCTGTTCCTTCGTCTTCTCCATCTTTTGAGAGTATCAGGCCTATGTGACAGTTTGATGACGAAACCAGAAGTTTCGGCATTATTTCTACGCCCCTTGCGGTGGTGAAAGGAAGGCGGTAGGTTCACGCCCCATGACAACCACACAACCATCTGATTTTTCCCTCCTTCGCACCCGCCAGAGGCGCTGGCTTATCACCGGGGTGGCCGGATTTATCGGGTCACACGTGCTGGAGGGGTTGCTGAAAGCTGGCCAGTGTGTCACGGGGCTGGATGATTTTTCCACTGGTCAGGAGAGCAATCTCCACCGGGTGCGGCAGCAGGTGGGCGAAGAGGCCTGGCAGAATTTTCACCTGCTACGGGGCGATATTCGTATGCCCGGTGATTGCCGTACTGCCTGCGAGGATGCGGAGATTCTTCTGCATCACGCCGCACTGGTCAGTGTGCCGCTCTCGATCGAGAAACCGGCGCTGACCCATGCCATAAATGTGGAAGGGTTCCGCACCCTGCTGGATGCCTGCCGCAATGCCGGGGTGAGGCGGGTGGTATATGCTTCCTCGAGCGCAGTGTATGGTGATAATCCCACCTTGCCCTTAAGCGAAGCAATGACACCGCGACCACAATCTCCCTATGCTGAGAGCAAGCTCACCAATGAGCGCGATGCGCTGGAGTTTGGCCTCACCCATTCCATTCCCACCATCGGCCTGCGCTATTTTAATGTATATGGCCCGGGGCAGAATCCGCAAAGCGCCTATGCGTCGGTGATGACTGCCTGGGTGAAGGCCATGCGCGCAGGCAAGGCGGCGGTAATCTATGGTGATGGTCACACCACGCGGGATTTCTGCGCCGTGGCAGATGTGGTGGCAGCCAATCTGCTGGCAGCGCTCACCGCGAATCCACTGGCGCTGAACCGCGTTTATAATATCGGCACTGGCCTTGCGACCTCGCTTCTCACCTTGCACCAGGCCTTGCAGGAAGTGCTCGGGCTGGAGCCTACCCCACCGCACCATGCCCCGCCGCGCGCAGGGGACATTCGCCATTCAGTGGCCGATATTACTGCGGCACGTGCATTGCTTGGCTACGCTCCCTCTCTCGCCCTGCGCGCAGGGATCGAGCATATGCTCGGAACAGAATCCTACGATTTTATCCATCAGGAATGAGCTTATGACCTCCAATGTGACGCCGCTTGTTATTCACTGGTTCCGGCAGGATTTGCGGTTGGGCGATAACCCCGCCCTCACCCACGCCGCGGCCAAGGGGCAGGTGCTGCCTATTTATATTCTGGATGATGAAAATGCAGGCGCACACGCCATGGGCGGTGCCAGCCGCTGGTGGCTGCATCACTCTCTAGACTCCCTTAACCAGTCACTTGGTGGCACACTCAACTGCTACCGCGGCAAGGCAGACGTGATTCTGCCCGAGCTGGTCAAGCGCCACCATGCACAGGCCGTCTATTGGAATCGCTGTTATGAACCCTGGCGTATGCAGCGCGATGCACGCATCAAAGAGCGGCTGCAGCAGGAAGGTATTATCGCCGAAAGTTTCAACGGCTCGCTGCTGTGGGAACCGTGGGAGATTCGTAAAGATGACGGCACGCCCTACCGTGTCTTCACGCCTTTTTACCGTAAAGGCTGCCTGAATGCGCCAGCGCCGCGCCAGCCTCTGCCGGCGCCGCACCAGATGCATCCGGTGAAAGATGAGGCGGCGCTTGCGCTGGCGGCGCTGGAATTACTTCCGCGCATCCGCTGGGACAGGCAGCTTGAACCACACTGGACTATCGGCGAAGCTGCGGCGGAAGCGCGCCTGCAGGCATTTTTTCAAGAAGGGCTGGCGCAGTATAAAGAGGGGCGGAATTTCCCCGCAAAACCCTATGTCTCACGCCTGTCGCCCTATCTGCATTTTGGTGAGATATCCCCCCACCGGCTCTGGCATGCCGTGCGCGCCCGGGGGGATGATAAACACATCGATCATTTTTTAAGCGAGCTGGGCTGGCGCGAATTCTCGCACCATCTGCTGTATCAGTTTCCTGAGCTGCCGCAAAAAAATCTTCAGGCGAAATTTGACCGTTTCCCCTGGCGGGAAGATGCCGAGGCACTTGCACGCTGGCAGCGTGGGCAGACGGGCTACCCGATTGTGGATGCAGGCATGCGCGAGCTGTGGCAAACGGGCTATATGCATAACCGCGTGCGTATGATTGTCGGATCGTTTCTGGTAAAAAACCTGCGCCTTGACTGGCGGCATGGCGAGCGCTGGTTCTGGGATTGTCTGGTGGATGCAGATCTCGCCAATAACAGCGCCAGCTGGCAGTGGGTAGCGGGCTCGGGTGCGGATGCAGCGCCGTATTTCCGGATTTTTAATCCGGTAACGCAAGGACAGAAATTTGATATGGCGGGCGATTATACCCGGCGCTTCGTGCCGGAACTCGCGCGTCTGCCGGATCGCTATCTCTTCTGCCCCGAAGAGGCGCCTAAGGATGTGTTACAGAATGCAGGCGTGGTGCTCGGAAAAACCTATCCCGCGCCGATGGTGGATCTTGCCACCTCGCGCGCCGAAGCGCTTCACGCATTCGCGACGCTTTAGCGGCAGCTACGGCTGGATTTCAGTCAGGATCGATCCGGGCAGGGGGATTTCCTTGGCCGGAGCCGCCGCCTGTGGCTGTGACTGCGCCGGCGCGTTATACTCACGCCGTGGCGGGCGCGTCATACGCGGCTGGTAGGAAGCATTCACCTCGCTCTGCACGGCGCTTTCGCCGTGATCTCCGGCCGCGGCTGCTTGTGTGGCCTGCTCGGCCGGTGCCTCACTTTGCGGTGCGGGATTCTGTTCGCGGTATTGCGCGTAACGCTCAGCCTCGATCACCGCAATATCTGCCAGCACGCGCACATAATGATCCACATGCTGCAGGTAATATTCCACATCCACACGCTCGCCGTTAGATTGCGCGTCGCGCGCCATGTTCATGTATTTCTCGCGCATCTGCGTGGCGTGATGCTTCTGACGCGAGAGGCTGTTCTGGTCGGACCCGCTGCGGTTCTGGCCGCCAGTGCGATCGCCGCTGTTATGATAGCGCCGGCCGCCACCACCGCTACGTTCACCGCCGCCACGATGTTTCATATTATTCCGTTTGCGCATCATTGCTTGCCTCATCGCCTGAAAGTTATGGAAGCTGAAATACCACGATGCGCGCAAAACCTGCCAGATCGGGAACTATGCTGCTCAGCTTCATTCCGCTGGCGCGGCCAATTTCTGCGACATCCTGTGCCTGCGTCGCGCCAACTTCGGTAAGTATTAGCGCATGGGGCGAAAGATACAATGATAATTGTGAAAATATTTTTCGGTAGCATTGAAGCCCGTCCTCGCCACCATGGAGCGCGCGCATGGGGTCATACTGTCTTACCTCCGGCGCGAGTGTCGCAATCTCACCTGCTGGAATATAAGGCGGGTTGGCGAGCACAATATCTGCACGGAAATTTTCTAGAAGCGCCAGGCACCAGTCACTCTTTATAAACTGTGCGCGTGTATCAAGCCCAAGCGCCTGGGCATTCGCCCGCGCGACATTAAGCGCCGCCTCGCTTTCATCCACACCCGTGCCGTGGCTCTTTGGATATTCGCGCAAGGCTGAAAGCAGCAGGCACCCGCTGCCTGTGCCAAGGTCAAGTATCTGGTAGGCGCGATCGCGTTCGGGGCGAAGGGAAAGCCGCGCTTCGATCATCGTTTCACTCTCGGGGCGCGGGGTGAGCACGTCTTTCGTCACCAGAAA
>CANHAG010000075.1 GCA_947458525.1 Rhodospirillaceae bacterium
CGGCGGATCGTGCATCGAAAAAAACGCGCAGCGCGCCGGATACGGAATATAAACGCGGTGGAAAAATGACGATCGCGCAGGCGCTGGGCATGGATGACCAGATCCGCGTGCGCTCGCTCGCTTCGGTGAAACGCCAGCGCGCGAAAGTAGCGAAAAAATCGACCCTCAACCCCTCGTCACAGCAGGAAAAAATCATCCGCGAGGTGATTATTCCCGAAGTGATTTCAGTGCAGGAACTGGCCAACCGTATGGCGGTGCGCACGGTGGATGTGATTAAGGAATTGATGAAACTCGGCACCATTGCCACCCCGCAACAGGCGATTGATGCGGATACGGCAGAGCTGATCTGCGGCGTGTTCGGCCATAATTTCAAGCGTGTCAGCGAGTCGGATGTGGAGGAGCACCTCGTTCAGCAAGAGGATGTGGATACGGCGCTGATGCACCGTCCGCCGGTTGTCACCATCATGGGGCATGTGGATCACGGTAAAACCTCACTGCTCGACGCGCTGCGCCAGACAGATGTGGTCTCGGGCGAAGCCGGGGGAATCACTCAGCATATCGGCGCCTATCAGGTGCAGGTGAAAGACGGCCAGAAAGTCACCTTCCTCGACACGCCCGGCCATGAAGCCTTCACCGCCATGCGCGCCCGCGGCGCGAAAGTGACGGATATTGTAGTGCTGGTGGTGGCGGCGGATGATGGCATCATGCCGCAGACGGTGGAAGCCATTCACCACGCGAAAGCAGCCGGGGTGCCGATTATCGTGGCGATCAATAAAATTGATAAGCCGGGGGCGGATGCCAACAGAGTAAAAACCGCGCTGATGAGCCATGAGCTTGTGGCCGAAGAATTTGGCGGCGAAGTGATGATGGTGGAAGTCTCCGCCAAAGAAAAACGCAATCTTGATAAGCTGCTTGAATCCATTCTGCTGCAGGCCGAAGTGATGGATCTGAAAGCCAACCCCGACCGCCGGGCAACCGGTGCGGTGGTGGAGTCGCGCGTGGATCGCGGGCGCGGTGTGGTGGCGACCCTGCTGGTGCAGCGCGGCACGCTTAAAACCGGGGATATTGTGGTGGCGGGTTCGGCCTATGGCCGCGCGCGCGCCATTCATGACGATCACGGCCAGGAAATTGAAATGGCCGCCCCCAGCCAGCCGGTGGAGATTTTAGGGCTGGATCAGGCACCCGAAGCAGGCGATGAGTTCTCCGTTGCTGAAAACGAAAAAGCCGCGCGCGATATTGTGGAGTACCGCCGCGATAAAGAGAAAAAACGTCTGGCACTGGCCACCGCAAAATCGCTTGATCAGTTATTTACCGCCGCCAGCAAGGACGCCATCAAGGAACTGGCCATCATCGTGAAGTCGGATGTACATGGCTCGGCGGAAGCGATTGTTGCCTCGCTTGCAAAATTTGACAGTGACGAGGTGAAGGTCAAAATCATCCATAGCGGTGTGGGTGCAATAACCGAGTCTGACGTTGGCCTCGCCCAGACGACGGGCGCTATCATCATCGGCTTTAACGTGCGCGCCATGCCCAAAGCCAAGGAAGTAGCGGCGGCGCAGAAGGTGGATATCCGCTATTACTCGATCATCTATAATCTGATTGATGATATCAAAGCCGCACTTTCCGGCCTGCTCTCGCCCGAACTGCGCGAGGATTTCATCGGCTATGCCGAGATTCGTGAAGTGTTCAATATCACCAAAGTCGGCAAGGTGGCAGGCTGCATGGTGACGGACGGGGTGGTCAAACGCGGCGCGAAAGTGCGCCTGCTGCGCGATAACGTGGTGATTCACGAGGGTACGCTCAAAACGCTCAAGCGCTTCAAGGACGAGGTGAAGGAAGTCAAATCCGGCTTTGAGTGCGGCATGGCGTTTGAACATTACGACGATATCCGCAGCGGCGATATGATTGAATGTTTTGAGGTGCAATCCATCGCCCGTTCGGTCGAGGCCAAAGCACAACCGGCCGCCCAGGCATAGGGGCAACGTTTCTTCCCGCATGGGAAAGCCTTAGGTGAGTAAAACGATGGAATCAAAAATGCCCAGCCAGCGGCAACTGCGTGTTGGTGAAGAAATCCGCCAGGCGCTGGCGCAGATTTTCGCTCATGGCGAAACCCATATTCCTGCGCTTGATTCCGGCTCGATTACGGTGTCGGAAGTGCGCATCAGCCCGGATCTCAAAAATGCCACTGTTTATGTCATGCCGCTGGCGGGGTCGAATAAAGAAACCATCATGGCGGCACTCAAGGAACATACAAGTCGCGTGCGCCATCTGCTCAGCCGCAAGGTGCTGCTGCGTCACCTGCCGAAATTACTCTTCAAACTCGATACGTCTTACGAGGTGGCAAGCCGCATTCATGAATTGCTCGAATCCGACCGGGTGAAGCGCGATACTGACGATGCGAACTAGGCGCTGTGTAGATGGCTGGATCAATCTCCATAAGCCCGCAGGGATAACGTCTGCCGATGCTGTGGCGCGGGTGAAGCGCCTTATCCGCCCGGAAAAAATCGGCCATGCGGGCACGCTGGATCCGCTCGCCACCGGCATGTTACCACTGGCGCTGGGCGAGGCGACCAAATGCGTGCCACTTCTGATGGACGCGAAAAAAACCTATCATTTCAGTGTTACGTTTGGTGAGCGCCGCACCACGGATGATGCGGAGGGCGACGTGGTGGCAACGAGTGATGTGGTGCCCACGGCAGAGCAAATCCGCGCCATTCTACCGGAGTTTACTGGCGAGATTCTACAGACCCCGCCCGCCTATTCTGCCATCAAGCAGGGCGGCCAGCGTGCCTATGCGCTGGCGCGGGCAGGGCAGGAGGTGGTGCTTACCCCTCGCAAGGTGATAGTCCATGCGCTGGAACTGGTGACGGCGGAGTATCATTCGTTCCCTAACCTCCCCCTTGAGGGGGGAGGTCGCGCTACCACTGAAAGTGGTGGGGCGGGTGGGGGTGAGGTAGTGTCTTATTCCGCCTACAGCCACCCCCACGGCGCGGGCTTCGCTGCGCTTGCCCTTGCCCGCCCCCCCCTCAAGGGGGAGCAGGGATATAAGGTGGAGCAGTCTGTAACCGCCCATTTCATCGCCACCGTTGGCAAAGGCACCTATATACGCTCGCTCGGGCGCGATATTGCTCAGGCGCTCGGCTCAGAGGCCTATATCAGCCGCCTGCACCGGGCGGCGGTCGGGGCATTCCATGAAACCAATGCGATTTCGCTGGATTTTCTGGAAAAATCTGCGCATAGTCCCGCCGACTTTGAGGGGGGGAGCCCCTCCTGGTTGCTGCCCACCCACGCCGCGCTGGACGACATCCCGGCCGTGACGATCGGGGGCAGTGAGTGGCAGAAGCTTCGCCACGGTCATGGGTTTACCCTGTCCACTCCCGTTTCGCCCGCAGCCATGGTAGGTGTGTTCTACCGGGATGTTCTGGTGGCGCTAGGGGAGAGTGACGGTGCCATGATCCGCCCGAAGCGGCTGCTGAATGTGATTCATGAACCCCCGATGTCGCATGGAGAGAAACATGACGATTACCGCCGAGCGTAAAAAAATTGTGGTGAAGGAACACGCAACTGCCAAGGGCGATACTGGTTCGCCGGAAGTGCAGGTGGCACTGCTCACCGAGCGTATCAATAACCTCACCGAGCATTTCAAAAGCCACGTGAAAGATCACCATTCGCGCCGCGGGCTGATTAAAATGGTCAGCACCCGCCGCCGTTTGCTCGATTATCTCAAGCGCAAAGATGCGGATCGTTACAATGCGCTTATCAGCAAGCTCGGCTTGCGTAAGTAAGGAAGACAGATCACCCCGCGTTACGCACCCACCGCGGGGTGGTTTTTTACAGGAATGTGGGAGCAACAGACTTTCCCGTCTGTGTTGTCGCGGAAGATAGTGTTTTTTGCGGTGGTGCGGCAGGTGGAGAGAGAAGGAAAAGACGATGTTTACGATTACTAAAAAGACGATGGAATGGGGCGGGCGTCCGCTCACGATTGAAACGGGCCGCATGGCGCGTCAGGCCGATGGAGCGGTGCTCGTCACCTACGGCGAAACTGTGGTGCTCTGCGCCGTAACGGCAGCCAAACAGGCCAAGCCGGATATTGATTTCTTCCCGCTTACGGTCAATTACGTTGAAAAAACCTATTCGGCCGGGAAAATCCCGGGCGGGTTTTTCAAGCGCGAAGGCCGGCCGACCGAGAAAGAAACCCTCACCTCGCGGTTGATTGACCGCCCGATTCGCCCGCTTTTTGCGGAAGGTTTCTATAATGAAGTGCAGATTGTCTGCACCGTTATCTCCCACGATATTGAAAATGACCCCGATATTGCTGCCATGATTGGCACATCGGCGGCGCTTGCCATTTCCGGCGTACCCTTCATGGGGCCGATTGGTGGCGCGCGCGTGGGGCTGATTGACCATCAACTGATTTTGAACCCCACCAAGTCGCAACTGGAAACCAGCGCGCTTGATCTCGTGGTGGCGGGTACCAAAACTTCCGTGCTGATGGTGGAGTCGCAGGCTCAGGAACTCACCGAAGAGCGCATGCTCGAAGCCGTGATGTTCGGCCATAAACATATGCAGCCGGTGATTGATATGATCGTGGCCTTTGCGGAAGAATCGGCCAAAGAACCGTGGGATTTCAAACCGGCGGAAGTGCCGGCGGATCTACTCAAAGGCATGAAAAATCTTGCCGAAAAGCCGCTGCGCGAGGCCTATAAGAAAACCGTGAAGCAGGAGCGCGTCGCCGCGATTGACGCGGTGAAGCAGGCGGTGAAGGAGAAGTTCGTCTCTGAAACGGCGAATGAAAAACTCGTAGGCTCTCTCTTTAAGAAACTGGAGCAGGACATTGTCCGCACCGCAATCGTAAAAGACCATCAGCGCATTGACGGGCGCGGGCTTGCTGACATCCGCCCGATTATGTGTGAAGTAGGCGTGCTGCCGCGCACTCACGGCTCCGCACTTTTCACCCGCGGGGAAACTCAGGCACTGGTGGTGACCACGCTTGGCACCTCGCAGGATGAGCAGTTGATTGATGCGGTGGACGGCGCCTATGATGAGCGCTTCATGCTGCATTATAACTTCCCGCCCTTCTCGGTGGGTGAGGCGTTCCCGCTGCGTCCGCCCGGCCGCCGCGAGATTGGCCATGGCAAGCTCGCCTGGCGTGCGGTGCGTCCGCTGGTGCCGTCGAAAGATGCCTTCCCCTACACGCTGCGCATCGTGTCGGAGATTACGGAATCTAACGGCTCGTCCTCGATGGCGACCGTCTGCGGCGCTTCGCTCTCGATGATGGATGCCGGCGTGCCGCTGCCGCGCCCGATCGCGGGGATCGCCATGGGGCTGATTCTTGAAGGCAAAGATTTTGCCGTGCTTTCGGATATTCTGGGCGATGAAGATCACCTGGGCGATATGGATTTCAAAGTGGCCGGTACCGAACGCGGTGTGACCTCACTGCAGATGGATATCAAGATCAACGGCATCACTGAAGAAATCATGAAAGTGGCGCTGACGCAGGCGAAGCAAGGCCGCACCCATATTCTGGGTGAAATGAGCAAAGCCATGACTGCACCACGCACTGAAATGTCGCTGCGTGCCCCACGCATCACCACGATCAAGATTGATAAGGATAAGATCCGTGAAGTGATCGGCTCGGGCGGGAAGGTGATTCGCGAAATCACCGAGACGACCGGCACGAAAATCGACATCAGCGATGACGGTACAATCAACATCTTCGCGACCACCGGAGAATCCGGCAAGGCCGCGCTGGAGTGGATTCAGTACATCGTCGCGGTGCCGGAGATTGGTAAAATCTATACCGGAAAAGTCGTGCGCATTGTGGATTTTGGCGCTTTCGTCAATTTCCTCGGCGCGATGGATGGGCTTGTCCATATCAGTGAAATGGCCGATCACCGCGTAGAAAAAGTGACCGATATCGTGAAAGAAGGTCAGGAAGTGAAAGTGAAAGTGCTCGATATTGACGATCGCGGCAAGGTGCGCCTGTCGATGAAAGTCGTCGATCAGGAGACCGGTGCCGATCTTTCCGACCAGTATGAAATGTCGGGCAAGACCATGCGCCGCAAACGCCAAAGCGGCGAGTAAAGGCAATCCGTCAGCCCTCATCGCGCGTTTTAACGGTGGTGGGGGCTGCGGTTGTTAATGATGGGGCAGGGCGAGGTAATGCTCGCTCTGCATCTCAATGAGGCGGGAGACGGTGCGGGCAAACTCAAAGCTTCCGTCACCGGTTGGATAAATCCCCTCAGGCGAGGTAGCGGCGGAGGCAATCAGCTTCACCCGGTGGTCATAAAGCGCATCAATCAGTGTGACAAAACGCTTCGCCTCGTTGCGATGTTCGGGGGTGAGAGCAGGAATTCCCTGCAGTAGCAGCGTATGGCAGACCCGTGCCAGTTCGATATAGTCGTTCGCTCCAAGCGGCCTTACGCAAAGCTCGCCAAAAGTCAGCCAGCAGATACCGTGATAATGTTTTTCAATCAGCAGCACCCGGCCTTGAATCTGCAGTTCCAGCGGCTCACTCGCTGCGTTATTGGTCAGGGTCTGCCAGCTGGCGAGTAAAAAATCATCCGCCGCCCCGTCACGCGGAAAAATATAAGTAGTACGCATGGATTGAAGCTGCATAAGCCGGTAATCATGCTGGCTTTGCAGTTCAAGAATCTCGATTTTTGCTTCCAGCAGATCCACAAATTTCAAGAACTGATCGCGCTGCAGCCCGCTCTGATAAAGCTCGCGCGGCGGGCGGTTAGAG
>CANHAG010000076.1 GCA_947458525.1 Rhodospirillaceae bacterium
AATGCCCAGCGCACGGCACGCCCGCCGCTCGCTGACACCATGCGTCTTACGAAGATACGCCACCGCGTCACGCTTCGCGGGTGGCGTTACCACTTTTTTGCGTTGACGTCCTTCAGCATGGCGTTGTCCAGCATCGTCTCCGCCAGCAGCTTCTTCAGCCGCGCGTTCTCCGCTTCCAGTGCACGTAACCGCTGCACATCAGAAACCTCCTGACCTGCTCCTAAAAATTTGAACCAGCTGTTATTGCACGCCAGCACTTACAGATGGTTGCGGTGATGGTACGGGCGGGGTTGTCGGCGGGGCGCTGGCATGCAAGGCCTGAATAATCTCTGATGCGCTGATTCGGCCATTATTGCTTGTAATAAAGTTCAGGAAATCGAAGCCTTCCGGGAAGGCCGCTTTTAATTCAGCCAAGGTTAAGTTGCCAGGTTGGCTTCCGGCCTCTCCACCCAGACCATTGGCTCTCAGATCCGGCAGGGTTGCACTCAGTGCCTGATCTATCACTACGCTGGTGAGTGCCTGATTTAACTCCGCACTGCTGAGCGTTCCATCGCCATTCGCGTCGATGCGAGAGATTGCACCAAGGTTCCCCCGGGCTAATAATGCATGCACCTCATTGATGGAGACGGTGCCATCATGATTTGCATCGAGAAATGGTCGCAGACGCGGATCAAGATCTTTCATCGCGTCCCGAATTTTTCTATCAATACCGGTTAGCCACCCTATGGCTCTGGAAGCGTAGCGCTGTGCTGCCTGCTCACCCACAATAGCGCCACCAATGCCGCCGGCGACCCCTGCCACTACCCCCACCGTGATGGTTCCAACACCCGGCACAACGCTGCCGGTAGCAGCGCCCATCAGGGCTCCGGCTCCGGCACCTACTGCAAGGCCACCGAAAATACCGCCAAGGGTTCCACCCACGGCGCCCGTTGCGCGCTCGCGGTCGCCGGCTCTTACCGCAACAAAAGTTTCGGCACCACCCGCCGCTACCGCTAAGGGAATCGCGGCCCTGCCTGCCATTCTTCCGGCAGCGTGCATGGTACTTCCCCTGGCGCCTTGCGCCACGGCCTGTTCCACTTGCCCTCCTGTTCTGGCTAATCTTGCCGCATCATCTGCCGCAGCGCTGCTGGCGGGTGCGGATGGCGCAGGCGGCGGCGTTGCTGCAGCAATCGGCGCGGCAGGTGCGGAAACAGGAGGTGCAACGGGGTGAACAGCAGGAATCCGCGGCGCAGCGGAGGATGTACGTACCGTGGTCATATCATCCGCCGTTGACACAGCCCCGGCCAGAATATTTGCGCCATCAAGCGCCACACTGGTCACGGCACCGGCGCGTCTTACCGCATCGGCAGATTCTATATCCTGTTGAAACGTACCATCGATTTCGTTGAACTTCTGGTAGAGCCCATACATCCCCATCGCAACGCCCAGCCCATTGCTTGCTCCTGACTGAATCGCCAGGCGCGAGGTAATAAGATGTTGTGGTAAAGCGCCTTCTGGGGAATGTAGTGCTAGGTTAGGTCTGCCTGTAACCTCAGCAATTCCAGAAATTGCTTTACCCCACCATACCGATCTGAACCCTCTTTCCTCAGGCGCACGCACGGGCGAATCAGTTTTGTTCACAACATCGTGGATTGTGGTAATCAATGGTATTGTTTCTGATAATTTCGCCATAGAGTGTTGGACTTCGTGTTGACGCCCCGTTGCCCGCAAGTCGCTATGATGTCCGATATTCCTCCGATCAGGGTGGTTTTCCGGGTCGGTGTAAGCGATAATGCCGTGATAAAAATCATCGCCCAGAAGGCCCCGCAGCCTCTCGTTGCTCACTATTTGATTTCTGGCCGTATCTAGATCGCGCGGCAGAGGTACAGAATCAAACTTTCCATTGTGAATATCGACTACGATTTCTTTGTCGCCGACATTGATAACTTTTTCTTTTGCCAAATCAATCGGCCGATCGGAATTGTAGGGGCGAACATGTTTTATAACCGCTTCATAGGCTGCGCCTAATTCCATCGCCACCAATACATAAGGATCAATGTCAGCACCAGCCAATCTGCTCTCAATACGGTACTGATCAGGCTTTTCCCACCCAATCATGGAACTACGGTTGGGCCCGTAATAGATCCAGTCCAGAAGACCGGTAAACCGTTCAAATATTCCACCACCATAGCGCGACGCCACGGAATTAACCGGAATTTCCTGCGTCTCTTTTACCGATTGAATCTGGCCAATAGCATACGAGAAATCTGCACCCTTATTTGGCATATGCCCCGCACGGTTAGGGCCTACAAGAAGAGCGCCATAAAGTTTTGCATAGTCAATGCGCAAGGGGGCCAGTCGTGTGTATGAACTCGGATGGGGAAGATATGCCGCAGTTCCTTCCGCATGGCTGCGGATAAGCGCATCAATAACATGACGTTGGAGATCCGTTGTTTCTTTGCCTGATGGATCATAAAATAGGTTCTTTACACCATCAGCACTCCACAAACTAATATTTAAATGGGTGCCATTTTTCTCACTGAAGCCCCCGGCTGCAACAGCAGGAGCGAATGAAACACCGCTCAATCCCCAACGCGGCGCATTTGCTTGTACTGCTTCCTTGAACCCGGCAAGAGTATCCGCTGTCGCCAGAGGTGATGCATCGGCCAAGCCTGTACCGGGCATATGACGATTAGGACCTGTCACCAGTTCGTATACAACCTGAGATCCGGGTTCACGATGCACACGTTCAATGGTCGGAATGAATTGTCGTAACTGACGAGTGAGCCCATTTTCATCCAGCAAATTTGGCTCTGGAAACCCTTGTTCATTCAGCGGCACGAATTCCAATTCCGCACCCATGCGCACACGAATACCGAGATCCGCCAGAGCTTGTTCAAAGAATTTGATGCGCTCAACGGCTGCTCGCCTGAGCGCATCCATCTGGAATTCAGCAGGCGCGTTTTCTGTCACAGACCCACCTATTACTCTATTCTTTAACGTATCTCCCCATCTCTCGCTCACTGTGACACGCAAACCTTTTCCTGAAAGATATTCTTTCAAAGTTGGAACTGCGGATTGAAACCAGTTCATGTCATTATGTTGTGATAGATTTTGTAGCACTTGATCAACACTGCCGCTTATGTATTTGCTGGGTATTTCTCCAACCTTGTGCCAAAAACCCAATGGCCGCAACGCACGCATATAGCCTTGATCTGATTCAGCAGTAGAAAATTTTCCCAAGCTCTTCTGCCAAGCTCTGGTTGCATCTGTTGAGCCAGTATAGAAATCTCCAAATATCGCTATATGCGCTCGGTGCGAGAGCTCCAGCATGCGCTCCTGCGTTACAGTCGAGGGTTTGTGGTGAATAAATTCATACACCTGCCCTTTGTTATCGATAAATTCAGGTGCTAATTCAATTATTCTAGACGCCGGATCATAAAAAATGATGGGGCTGGTTTGAAAAGAAATGCCCCTAGCTCCATACTTGTGAAATGGACGGATTTGCATGCCTTCATTGAGGTGTAAATCATGGGGATCAAATCTTGCCCATACGTTGCCTATTACCCGAGTATCTGTTTCTAATACCTCACCCATTGCTTCTATAGGTGCTAACCCAGCGCTGTGAATCGCGTGAGCTATGTTCTCCAGTCTGTCCCTTGAACCCACATAGATGGTAACTCCCTTGCCCTCCTCCATGCGACCGCCTTCTCCTACTTTATGTAGCAGCCCTCTTTCTTTGCAGAAATGCACCACCTTCTTGGTCCCGGGATCTTCAGGATCATGTGGCAAGGTCAGGTGGATTTTCCATCCATATCTGTAGGGCTTTTGTCCGTCCATAGTGGTTACTTTATCAATGAAATGTTAAGGTTTATTTAAGATCTCCTTAATCTCCCAATATCGGATGAGTTCCTACAGGGGTAGTTTGAAGAAAGCCTCGCAGGTGACCCGCTCCCCGAGGATGGCAACTCTTTTGCCTTCTTCACTTTGTTTAATGTAGTCCCGCACGAGCGAATAATTCCGATAAATGTTGCCATTTTTCTATCTTGTTTCACTCTGGTCTGTTTCAGTATTGTTTTTCCCTTTCCCGATTGAAAGAATCAGGGTCATGGGCTGTGTTGGCGACGCGATGAATCCGTAACGCTCATAAAATGCTTTTGCTGCATCTGAGATTGCGTGGACAAGCATGCCACGTATACCCAATATTTCCCCTGCCCGCATGGTTCTAAGCACCGCATCTTGCAACATCGCTACGCCGATGCCCTTTCCCTGCCACGCAGTATCCACTGCCAGCCGTCCCATGATGACCTGCGGCACCGGATCAGGCATATTGCGCCGTACCGAGCCGGGCGCATCATTCAGTGCCAGTGCACCGAATGCGAGGCAGTAATACCCCACCACTTTCTTCCCCTTTGTCACCGCATAGGTGCGCGATGCTCCACTGGTCTGGTTTTGTAATGCCCGCCGCCGGAGCCAGTCATCAAGACTTGGTATGCCGCAAGAAAAGCCATCCATCGAATGATTGGCCGTGAGTAATGTCGGCGCATTCAGGCTCAATTTTTCCACGGCTTATTGGCTTTCATCAAACGATCAAACCCCTCTTTGCTTGGCGACTGATCGAGTATAGACAAAAAATAATCGTAGGTTTGCTGATCCACGCGCACTAAGGTTTGATCCAGCAGTGCATCTTCTGCGGCACGCCGCGCCGCATCAATCATGAAATCGGAGCGGGTTTTGCCATAGGCTTTTGCCGCCCGGTCGATCAGGGAACGTATATCGCTACGGATGCGCAGGTTCACCGCGTGAGTTGGCATATTGGAAGATGTTTCTTGCCTCATGGTTTGACCTTTCTTTGTTCTGAGCGGTAATTGTACCATACCACAAGAGATACACAATGTATATCTTTAATGGGGCGGCATGGTTTATGTGAAAATGCGCTTTTCTTCGTCGATGGTTTTCAAAATTTCTTCTGCGGTCATAACCGTTTCCAGTATGTCGTCGAGATTGTCGTTGTTGGAGCTCCACTCAAGAAATTTGTCCGTAACCACTTGTCTTTCTGGAATCAGCTTAAATTGTCCATGCTTACACATCCCCTAAGTTTTCGGGCTACTGTTTTTGATGGGATGGAAGTAAGCTGTCATTGTCATAGCGATCTCCTCCTACAATCCAGGCTGCTTCAGGATGCTATCGCGCGCGCTCTTTTAAAGAAGGTTGGTGCCCCAGGAGGGACTTGAACCCCCACTCCGTTGCCGAAAGCAGATTTTGAGTGCTCCGCGTTTATTTTAAGATGTTGTATTAAATAGCTAAAACATCCATCGCCTGATTTTTTGTGTAAGAGTTTGTGTAAGTGTGTAAGACGTGTGTAAGGCTTTTTTTGATAAATCTGGCGCGGCTGTGAATCCATTGCAGAGCGTGGTTCCAGTGTCTAGTTTTTTGATAAGGTCATCCAGCTCAGAATGATGCTGAGTTTTTTGATGTTGCACGTAAATCCCTCACGCATGAGAAGAGTCGCCAGACGCCGATAACCGAATCGCCGTCGTTGACTTCCCAGCGTCCTGAGTCGCTGACGCGACATCGCGTCCAGTGGGCGCGTGAACCGATAGCGCACCAGTGCCCGCGTAATGCCCAATACACGGCATGCCCGCCGCTCGCTGACACCATACGTCTTACGAAGATACGCCACCGCGTCACGCTTCGCGGGTGGCGTTACCACTTTTTTGCGTTGACGTCCTTCAGCATGGCGTTGTCCAGCATCGTCTCCGCCAGCAGCTTCTTCAGCCGCGCGTTCTCCGCCTCGAGCGTCCGCAGGCGCCGTGCGTCCGACACCTCCATCCCGCCGAACTTCGCCTTCCACTTGTAAAATGTCGCAGGACTAATCCCATGACGGCGACATAACTCACCCGTCTGACCGCTCGCCTCCTGCTCCTTCAATACCGCAATGATCTGTTCTTCTGTAAATCGCTTCTTCATAGTCTGCTCCTTCGTGAAAAAAGATTAGCAGACTCTACCTCAAACTGGACTAATTTATGGGGAGCAGGTCATCTGGCGCAGACCGGCGTTTGCTTCGGCGGGGGGGGGTGTATATCATTCTTACGTTATTCAGCATACCAACTCCCCTAGATCGGCATTCACACGTCGACGTTTGTAATTTGCTGTGCCGCGGTCTAGGTTTCGACCTCTCAGATATCCATCACTTCCGGGACTTTGAAGAGGGTGAGGGCTGGGGGTTGGGGCATGGCAGGGATAGCAGGTGCAGAGACGGGGGTGATCTCGCCTGACGGCATGGCGCGGTAGGTGCGCACTTCCATATCTGGCTGGTTTAACATATCAGCGCTGAAGGCCGAGGGTGAAGCAGGGTTGATCGCCGTGGTGCCCAGATACATCTGCTGCCCCTGAGTGGTCAGACCCGGCTGGGTAATGGTAAAATTCCCGTTCTGATTAGTGGCAAGCGACATCAGCAGTGATGTCTGCGTCGCAAGGTTCGGATTGGTCGCCGTTGAAATACCGCCGCCGGGAGGGAAGGGCGGGAGCGATGCGCTATCGGCCAGAACAGTCAGCACGCCATTCACATAATTCAGCACATAATTGGGTGCCGCCGCACCTCCTATCGTGATGGCGTAACTTCCCACCGGCACCGCGCCGCTACCGATAGAAGACATCAGCACGCCAGTGATAAGCGAGGTGGTTTCACCGCCCACCAGCCCCGTCGCCGTATAGGTGAAAGGCGG
>CANHAG010000077.1 GCA_947458525.1 Rhodospirillaceae bacterium
CACGAAAACGGCCGGTTCTCTTCAGGAAGTTATTTCCGGCGATGGTGATGGAGGGGCATTAAAGTTTGGCGAGGCGGGTGAAGCGGTGCTATATACGGTCACCTATAATTGGAAGATTCTGACGCCCCTCATGGCTCAGATTATCGGTACTAATGGATTTTTCCCGATTCGTTCTTCAGTGGTGGTGCAGAATGAAAATTTCTAGAAACCATTCGAATGACACCAAAAGCCGTGACGCAGGGCTGCGCAGGTTTCGCTGCAATGAAAGCGGCGTGGCGCTTATTGAGTTCGCGCTTATTCTGCCATTTTTAATGATCATTTTCTACGGCACCATCGAGCTGACACGCTATATACAAATGATTCAGAAAATGGATAATGCGACGAGCGCTCTGACCGACCTTGTAAACCGCAATTTTAATCTTTCGAATGACAGTTTACAAAAAATTGCCAATGCCGCACCCACCATGCTTCAGCCATTTGATAGCGCGGGGGTTGGCATGATTATTACGGCCATTCAACATGATGCGGGTAGTACAGAGCCGACGACCAAGTGGCAGCGCACATATGGCGAAGCTGGCGACAGTAAGATATCAGCAGGTCCGCATAAGAAACCCAATCTTCCGCAATTAGAATTGCAGGAACGCGATCAGGTGATTACGGTGGAGTTGTTTTTAGATTACCGGCCAATTCTGAATAGCGCGGTGACGCAATCTTTGCTCGGCCTTGAGAATAACGGTGTGTACCGGATGAATGTTGCCCGCCCACGTTATGGGGCGTTTGAATTTGAGCCAAAGTAATCTGCAGAAAAGGAGCAGTCTATGTTGCGTATATTTTTGGGGATGATGGTGGCGGGCATGGCATTGGCGCAGCCAGCCATGGCGGCTGATTGGTCGGGCGCACCCAAATTCTGTGAACTGAAATCGCTCGTTCGCTGGAACACAACTAGCGAGCGTCAGCCCTGCCACTGCCCACCTCAATCGAAATGTCCGAAGCCGATCAATGTCGCCTATTCAGACCTTAACTTTTACGTGTTGGAAAAATTGGGTTGGAACCCTTGGTGGAATGCTTACACGATTAATGGAAGTGATGTTCTCCAGATCAAAAGCGGTGGGGTGAACCCCTTGGATGTGTTTAAAATGAAGCCGGATGATTTGATGGGACTGCTAAATTTACCAAAAGAATGGCGCGGGACTATCCCAATTTGGAACACCAATATCACGGTTGTAAGTAATGCGAAAGCCGGCCCTGATGAATTACTGAATATGCCGGTGCCAATAGTAAATCAATGCTGTGATAGTCCCTGCCCCGCTGGCACAACATTACAGGTTAAAGATTTGCAGGTGACGAAGCCCTATCCGCCCGATTTCGGGCTGTTGTTGGATGCGGCAAAGGCAGATGATATCAAAAAAGCTCTTGACGATTTGGCGCTCGCATTAAAACCCATCAATAACAGCGCTGATCTTATTAAGCTGTCCAAAGATATCACTACCACGCTCACGGCTTATTTTGATAAGCCGGATAATAAGAACCTGACTACATTAATCGGCAAAACCGATTCGTTTAATACCCTTGCAGATGGCCTGCCTCTCGGTTTCCGGCAGGACAATAAAACAACGCTGGATGAAATTTCGTGGTTGAATGAATCGGCAAAAGAGGAATTGGACAAACGCACCAAGCCCCCAGAAATAGTCACAATTAATTCACTCACCTGCGCTGCCCCCGACTTAACAAATAATGCTCATGTAATGCGTGAGGGCTGTATTCTCTCTGGCACGCGCATCACCCTGGCAGACGGCACCACCAAGCCGATTGAATCGCTGAAAGTAGGCGACCAGCTGCAGGGCCATAACGGTGTGGGAGTGATTCTTGCCAAATCCAAATTCTCGCAGCGGGAAGATACCATGTACAGCATCAATAAGGGCGAAGCCTTCTTTACGGTGGAGCATCCTATTCTCACCACCCAGGGCTGGAAATCGGTGGACGCCACCGTGACCTCCGCCGTGGGTGACACCATCATCGTCGGGTCGCTCGCGGTGGGGGATGTGCTGCTGCTCGCTGGTGGCAAGGAGTTGACCGTAACCTCCATTGACAAGAAGCCGCTTACCAATGGCGTGGATGCCTATAACCTCTCACTGACGGGGGATGGCAGTTTTATCGCGCAGGGCTTCATTATGAAGGGATTCAAGAAAATGCAGATGCACTATTAACGCTGTTAATGATCATACGTGACGGCATGAAAATACTGGGAAAGGAAATGTTATGCAGCTCCAATATATGATGAAACGATTCGGGCGCGATCAGCGGGGAAGTATCATCCTCATGGCGGCAGGCGGTATCGCAATGCTGACTGTGCTGGTGGGCGTTGCGGTGGATACGGCGCGCTATGTGAATCTGAACAGCAAGTTCAAAAATGCAGCAGATGCGGCCCTGCTGGCCGCGATTTCCGTTTCTCTTGATGATGACCGGGATTTGAATGACGTGGCCACAAGATTCTTTGAAGCCAATTTTCCAACCGCCAATAAAGGCGAGCTTACCGTCAATAACATTGTGATTACAAAAGACGAGAACCCGAACAATCTTGAATGGACGGCAACGGTGGATGCTGAAATAAAACTCCTGTTTGGTCAGCTGGTCGGGGTCGATACAATGCGCGTGTCTCACAAGGTGAAGGTCGCCTGGGATATCCGCCAGCGCATAGAGGCCGTATTCACGCTCGATACCTCCGCCTCCATGTGCATGAAGGTCGGGCGCAGCCCTCGTGGTGATGATAAGGGGGTCAATATCCTCTCCTTTGAACCCTATCCGGGCGCAGACAGTGATCCCTCCAAATGCGTCAAGCTCCAGAAAATGAAAACCGCAATGAATTATGTGCTGGATAAAGGCATCGCTGCGGTCAATCTGAAAGGGGGCGGGGCATTGTTTAATGTCGGCATCGTGCCCTATAATCATAAAATCAATTTTACAGGATCAACAATACCCGAACCACTCGCGGCTTATGCGCCTCCTGGCTATTTCAATAATCTGGATGATGCCCGGCCCCTCTCGCCGATGATTCCCTTAATGGCCGTAAATAATGCCAACGATAAAGAACGGCTGGATAATTTAGTGAATAATATCACACAAAAATCCACTGGGCTGGGCTGGACGCGCTCGAACATTGCAGTCTGGACGGCAGCGCTGATGCTTGATCCTGCGTATGCAGCTGATTTTGTTGGTGAAAAACCAACTGCGCTGCAGGACACGAAAACCGATAAAATCGTGGTGATGATGACGGATGGCTCCAACGTCAGCTGCTGCTATGCCGCCTACCCCGAGGGTAATTTTGATAATCAATATCTCTACACGTATGAGCCGGATAATGCGCATCTGGTCGGTATTGATAAGGTTCCTAGCATGAGTAAATGGCAGCAGACCTATAACATTCCCACCAAAGGCCTGTGCCAGCAGATGAAAGATCAGGGCATCAAAATTTATTCGGTGGTGCTCGATGTTCAGGATGGTGACCCGGGCGGTAAAGAGATCAAGGATGTTTACAAAACATGTGCCACCAGTCCGCAATATTATTTTGATGTAAGAGATACCGACGAGCTTGAGCTGGCGTATAAAGCGATTGCCAATTCTCTGCTGAGACTGCGTATTTCTTACTAAACAATGCGGGGGTTAAAATCTACGCCGTGCTGCCGGGGGTGTCGTGCAGAATTTTTTAACCCTTTTCTAATATATTTTTAACTTAATTCCTGTAATGATACGCATATGTTTCTTACGCTTATGCGTTGTATTATAAAGCGCCTGCAGCTTCTCCGGCGCGCGCAGGGGGGCGCCACTATGCTTGAGGTGGCATTTACGTTGCCAGTGTTTCTGCTGCTTCTAATGGCAATTCTTGAATTCAGCCTTATTTTCCACCTGATGTCGCTGACCAATTTTGCCACCACCGAAGCGGCCAGGCTAGGTAAAACCGGCGCGCTTCATGGCGCTGCCTCGCGCGAGGAATTAATTTCTAGGACCATCACCAACACGCTAGAGCCATGGATGCGTTCGGGAACATCGCTCGAGATTGAGTCTGAATCTGCCGGTAGTTTCGATGATATCGGCAATAGTGGCGCGCCTGGCATCGGTCAGGGCGGCGAGCTGGTTCTTTACACCGTAACCTTCAACTGGCCTGTAATAACACCTTTGTTTAGGGGCTTCTTTGAAAATGGCATGGTGCCGATTTATGCGTCTGTACTGGTGAAGAATGAGGATTTTTAGTATGGCAGCAGCGTCACCGGGGACATCCTATCTGAAAGACGTGCGCGGCATCGCGCTGATGGAATTCGCGCTGATTCTTCCCCTGTTCCTGATTCTTTCTCTCGGCGTCATTGAGCTGGCACGCTTCCTTCAGTTCCGCGAAAAGCTGGAATCTTCTGCCAGCCAGATGCTTGATATTGTCAATCAGAACACGAACGTCACCAGTGAGTCTTTGGACAATCTGTATGGAGCATTCCCCGTGATGATGCGGCCTTATAATATGGAAGATCCCCCGCGCATTCTGGTGACACAGATTGAGCGCCCACCCTTTGATCCTGAATGCAAACCAGTAGTGTCCTGGCAATATCCCGTTGGCGACAGCAATATTGCCCCCACTATCCCTGGTGTTGCTGATACCGGGGATATTACCATGGCGCCGGGGGATCACCTCATCGCCATTGAAGTGTTTGCGCCTTATGTGCCGCTGGTCAATAACGGGTTCACCCGCGAACTTTTTTCCGGCACCCGTTCCACATATATCGTACATTATCAGCATACGCGCTATGGTGCGTTCCGTATCAGTCCGAATAGCGGACAGGTGGTCACCCCGCCTTGTATAAAATAATCAAAAAATTAACGGAAAATTAATAATTATAGCACAGAATAATTTTAATCCTTTTGCAACGATGGGGTCGGGTGGCCTCGGGAGATGTGTATATGACAGTTTTACGTTCCAGCCGAATAATGACACTACTGCCTGTCCTGATGTTGGGCGTGTTGTTCCCCCCGGCGTCCCACGCCGTTACTCAGCCGCAATGGAATGCGATGCCGGCAGCGTGCCTTCCAAACCGTGCGGTTCCCTGGAATGATAGAGTCGACGAAGATAGTCAGGCAGACTGCAGCTGCCCCCCTAAATCCATGTGTCCGAGTACCAATGTGAGCACGATGCAGGATTTTTACGCCAACACACGGATGCCATCCTGGCTTATCTTTCATTGTAACTGCCCGCTGCCAACATGCCCGGCAGGCACTCATTTTGAAGGGCTTCCCCTGCCGGATGATGGGGAATGCAACTGCCCCCCAGGTACCGATCCTTCGCGTATTGATTCTACCCGCGTGCCATTGAATCAGCGTTGCATTACACCGCCGCCTCCGCCGCCACCACCACGGTGCCCACTGGGCGAAACGGAAGGGGGAGAAGGAGAACTTCCCAACTGTGCTACAGGAGAGGGGTCAGACTGTCTGCGATCAGATTCACTGGTAGAGTTTGCAGATGGAACCCGAAAGCCAGTATCAGAGATTGTGCTGGGAGACCAATTGAAGGGACCAGATGGTGACGCCAAAGTGGTAGCAATCAACCAGCTGCAGGATCAGGTGCTGTTTTACCGCATCAACAACCTGCAGTTTGCCATCACGGGCGATCACCCCATCCGTACGACAGAAGGCTGGAAATCCGTCGATGATATCAGAAAATTTCCTGAAACCATTGTTGGCAGGCTGGAGGTGGGCGACACGCTGATCACTCAGCAGGGCGAAGTGAAGGTTACTTCAATTGAAGTAGAACCGCCAAAACAAGGCGTCCGTTCGATCAATATCCGTACGGAAGATGGCCGATCCTTCTTTGTCGACGGTGTGGAAGTCAAACCGTTCAAAGATATTCAGTTTACCTACTAGACAGAGGTGTTTTCTATGCAGGGAATCTCACTACGCACTAGGCTGTTTCGACAGATAAAATATTTTGCCAGAATAGAGTCAGGTGCCATTATGATTCTGGCAGCAATCGCTCTGCCCGCATTACTTGTGGCAGCGGGTCTTGCCTTCGAGGTCTCCAACTATACCGTAGCAAAGTCTCGCTTCAATAACGCGCTTGACCAGGCGCTTCTGGCGACCGCGGCGGCGCGTCCTGATAATCCCACTGCTTTTGCACGCGAATATATGACGACAAACCTTCTCTCCGGTGAGGGCGAATATATCACGCTAGATGCCTTCACCATCACCAGCACCAGCGATGGCATTCGCTGGATTGGTGAAGCACAGGGGACGGTCAAACCCCATCTGGCCAGACTGATCGGCAGGGACGGACTGACCCTGCGCCACAGCGCCAAAGTAGAATGGAGTGACAGTACGACCAGTGAAATTGTCGCTATGGTAGATGTTTCAGGCACGATGTGCGCCAATTTTCAGCGTACCAGAGAAGTTGATGGAGCCGTCGCGATCGATTTCATACCGGATAGAAACTGCACCAAGCTCGATATGATGAAAGAAGCGCTGACCCAGATCCTGACTATCGGGGTAGGATACACCGAGGGCGGTAATGGTCTGGCCGTTGAGCCTTCTTATAAGGTCGGTATTGTGCCCTTCAGCTTCAAAGTGCGCCTGCCCAATCCCGCAGCGGTTCCCTCATTTCTGCTTCAGGGAGAAATCGATGCTGGCTATGGCGGCACTTATTTCACTGATCTGAG
>CANHAG010000078.1 GCA_947458525.1 Rhodospirillaceae bacterium
TGGCCGCTTGTCAGCGCCCTGTGGTCACTGGCGCCGCTGGTGACTGTCACGGCATGGGTGTCGGTCGCGCTTATCTGTTTTGCGGGTGCGCTTGCGGTGAAAGCGCGCCCGGCCATGCAACCCCTTCCGCCATGGGTAACGCTCGGGATGGCACTGGGGATGGCGACTGCAAGCCTGTTGATTCTGCTTGAGCAGTTTCCCCATGGCGGACTTATCACGCTGGTTACGCACTATACGGGCGGCGACGCGCCGCGGTTTCTGGGCAAAACAGTCAATCGCGGACTCTGTGCGCTGGCCATCCTCATCTGGCCGGTGGCGTATGGTCTGGCATCTATCGGTCGTCGCAGGCTGGCCGCTGCGCTGATCGTGCTGGTGGGTATCAGCCTTGCCTTTATGGGTAGCCTTTCAGCGCAGCTTGGCTTTGTGGCCGGGCTTTTCACATTACTGCTGGTCTGGGTGCTGCCGCGTGCATTCCCGCGTCTGCTTACCCTTGCCGTGCCGATGCTGTTTTTTGCCATGCCCTTTCTGACCATGTGGGCGCTTGCGCAGCCATTTACAGCGGAACATATCACCCAGTTGAATGCGATGTCTTCCGGTCGCATTATCATCTGGCCGGCATTGATTGAGGCAGGCAGCGGGCATGCATGGTTAGGCTCAGGCATGAAAACCTCTAACCTGCTTACGATCCCGCAAGCGACGCTCGATTCACTTAAAATTTATGCTACGCCATTGCATCCGCATCATTCCATGCTGCAGGTGTTTCTCGAACTGGGAGTTGCTGGGCTGGCGCTGGTATCGGCGGCACTGGGCGTCATTCTGTGGCGTTTGGGCAATGCTTTTCCCGCGCGCCATTCTGCGCAGGCAGCCGTGTATGCAACCTTCGCTGCCTATCTTGCCGCCGGGTTTTCATCCTTCAGCATCTGGCAGAACTGGTGGGTAGCACTGCCATGGATTATTATGCTGCTCTGGCAACAGCAAAACCCCGCAGAAGCATCGCGCCGCGTGTCGAAGTGAAACACGCCTGCAGGCAGCGGTCAGGATGGTTTTGTCTGGCTGGCCGTGGCCAGATACTCGCGAAGCTCCCGGAGCACGCGGGGCGCTTCTTCAAGAATCTCCAGCGCCTCGGCGGTGAAATTTTTCACCCTCGCGCGCGCCGAGAAATTCTTCTGCGCCCATTCGGTAATGAGTGGTTCGCTCAGCTGCCACATATTAACCCCCGGGTTGAGGCCGCGCCCCACGCCTTCGGCCGTGACCATGGTTTTTTGTAAAAGCAGCAGATGCGGCTGGGTTTCCATCTCGAACATTCGGGCGACATGCAGCAGCTGGCCAAATAACGTGCCTACGGAAATTTCATTCAGCGCCTTGCCCATCATGGGTTGGCCAATGGCGCGGCAGGCCTGTGCAAAACGCTCTACCGAGACATGGGGCGGAATATAGCCCGCCGTGCGGTGAACGCGGGCGACGCGGGCGTAATCGCCTTTTAGAAACCCGTATAGAATCTCAGCGAGGATGAGCTGATGCTCATGGGTAATGCGCCCCATAATGCCGAAATCAACCGGCGCTAACCGCCCATCCGGTAGCACAAACAGATTGCCCGGATGCATATCGGCATGAAAAAACCCGTCACGGAAGACCTGATTGAAAAACGCGGTCGCGGCTTTTTCGGTGATGCGGGTGACATCAAGCCCGGCGGCGATCATCCCTTCGCGGTCAGAAGCATGAAAGCCGCGGATGCGCTCGGTCGTGAGTACACGCCGTGCGGTACGCCGCCAGTCAATGGCGGGGACGTAAAAATCCGCATCGTTTCTTGTGTTTTCCTTGAGTTCCTCGGCCGCGGCGGCTTCAAACCGCAAATCCAGCTCCATGGCGACCGTGTCGGCGAAGGTTTCTACCACGGCGCATGGCTTCAGGCGGCGCAGCTCGGGGTGTTTGGCCTCCACCCGCGCGGCCACCCAGCGCATGAGCGCCAGATCCCGGGCAAAGGCCTCCTCAATACCGGGGCGGAGGATTTTAACCGCCACTTCCTTACCTTCCGTTGTTTTGGCAAAATGCACCTGCGCGATGGAAGCGGCGGCATATGCAACTGGTTCAAATTCGTAGAAAAATGTTGCTACCGGTGCGCCAAGCTCCGCCTCTAGCGTGGTAAGGGCACGGGCGCTGTCAAATGCTGGCAGACGATCCTGCAAGGCGGTAAGGCCAAGGGCGATATCTTCGCCAATCAGATCGCCGCGGGTGGAGAGTGACTGTCCGGCTTTGATAAAGCTTGGCCCCATTTGCTGTAGTGCATTGGCAAGGCGCGCGCCTTTGCTAATGCCCGGTCTGCGCCGGGTGAGAAGCCCGCCCAGCCATCGCACCGGCCAAGGCAGGGGCACGGCGTCAAACACAAATAATGCGTCATTACGCGCAAGAATGAGGGCGAGTTGCAGCAGACGCAGACGGTAGCGGATTCCTTCCATCACACCCGCCACCCCCGGTGAATGGCAACAATGCCGAGCGATAACGGCTCATAGTCCACGCGGCTGAATCCGGCATCTTCCAGCATCCGCACCAGTGTTTTGGGCGGCGGAAACATGCGGATGGATTCGACGAGATACTGGTAGGAAGCCGCGTCCTTGGTAATCCATGCGCCAAGTCTTGGAATCATCTGAAAAGAATAGAGCTCGTAAAGTTCTTTAAGCAGCGGCGCAGTCACGTGCGAAAATTCAAGGCATAAAAACTGCCCACCCGGTTTCAGCACGCGGTGCGCCTCTTTCAGCGCTTGTGGAATATCGGTCACGTTACGCAACCCGAACGCTACCGTATAGACATCCACCGATCGGTCGGGCAGGGGCAGGGCTTCTGCATTGCCGCACACCCAGCGCAGGCCGCCACTTTCTGCCGCATCAATCATCCGCCCGCGGCCGGTGGCAAGCATGGCTTCGTTGATATCAAGAATCGTGACATCTGCCCCCGTGCGTGTATGGAGCCTGCGTGCAATATCGCCTGTGCCGCCCGCGACATCGAGCAGCACGGCATCACTTCCGGCGTGAATTTTACGGACAAAATGGTCTTTCCATAAGCGGTGCAGCCCGCCGCTCATCAGATCATTCATCAGATCATAACGGCTGGCAACAGAGGCGAAGACATGCTTCACCCGCGCCGTTTTTTCGGCCATGTCAATGCGGCGGAAGCCAAAATGCGTTTGCGGTTCGCTCATGCGTTTTCTATGGTTGTGCCAGCCAGATAGCGGTTTTCTTGGAAGGAAGCAACCATGCCCGAACTGCCCGAGGTGGAGACAACGCGGCGTGGCCTTGTGCCCGTGATGACGGGCGCGCGCCTTCTCCGTGTGGAAGTAAGGCGCAGCGATTTGCGCTTTCCGCTACCCCTAAACTTTGCCCAGAATCTGGCCGGGCGGCGGGTTCTGGGGCTCAGGCGCCGGGCAAAATACCTGCTGATCGACCTTGATAAAGCTGAGGTGCTGCTGATTCACCTTGGCATGTCGGGCAGTTTGCGCGTGCTGGCTGAGCCTCCCGCCAGGCCTCTTACCCATGACCATGTGCTGTTTCATCTTGATTCCGGTGCTTGCGTAGCCTTTCACGACCCGCGCCGTTTCGGGCTGATGGATCTGTTTTCAGCAGCAAAAGAGCCGCGCCATAAGCTCCTTGTTCATCTAGGCCCAGAGCCGCTTGAAAGGGGTTTTTCACCTGCCTACCTTGCCTTAAAACTTGCGCATAAAACCGCCCCGATCAAGACGGCGCTCATGGATCAGCGTATTGTGGTGGGGGTAGGCAATATTTATGCGAGTGAGAGTTTATTTCTGGCAGGTCTCCATCCTGCCCTTCCCGCATCACGTGTGATGGGACACGAAAAGACACTTATTGCGGCTATAAAAAAAATACTGCGCGCGGCGATAATATCGGGCGGATCGACGTTGCGCGATTATACTCAGGCCAGTGGCGAGACAGGGTATTTTCAGCACCGCTTCAATGTCTATGGAAGGCTTGGTGAGCCTTGCTTTCACTGCGGTTCTATGATTCAGAAAATCACCCAAGCCGGGCGCGCTAGTTTCTTTTGCCCTGCATGTCAACCACGAAAAATTCCGGCAAAAAAATCATAGCCTTTTCAACGTCGAAAAACGTCAATGAATTTTTTTTCATCCATCATGTTTCTAGTGCTTGACGTAGCGGAATCATGAAAGTAGTTTCCGCTTCCTCTTTGGGCAATCACGCCCGGGGAGAACAAAACAAAATGGGTTAACCATGGCACATCATAAGTCAGCCCAAAAACGTATCCGTCAGACGGAACGCCGCACCGCGGTGAACCGTTCACGCGAAAGCCGGATTCGCACCTTCATCAAGAAGGTCGAAACGGCAATCACGAGCGGAAACGCAAAGGGTGCACAAGAAGCGCTTCGGCAGGCGCAACCGGAAATCATGCGTGGCGTCTCGAAAGGGGTGCTGGCACGCAGTACCGCGTCGCGGAAAATTTCCCGTCTTGCCAAACGCGTCAAGTCTCTTAGCGCCGCGGCTTAGCCTCACTATTTGAATTACGGCTTTTTGTGTGTCGCCGCCCGTGTGGACGGCAAACCCTCTTTCTTTGCCCAAATTCCGGGCGCAATAACATGTGTAAAAAATTGAGGATTTCTCGATGAGCATGGTGCACGCTTCTTTGCCCAAGACGCCTGTCTATGCAGGCGATGTGACGCCTGCGGCGGCGTGGCAGGCGCTTGGCGCGAACCCGGCGGCCGAGCTGGTGGATGTGCGCACCGCGCCCGAATGGGTGTTTGCCGGGGTGCCGGATTTAACGTCACTGGGCAAAACCCTGCATAAAATTTCGTGGAAATTTTATCCGGCCTACGATCTCAATTCTCAGTTTCTTGCGCAGCTTGAAGCCGCCATGCCGGATCGCTCCGCGCCCATATACTTCCTGTGCAAAACGGGTGGGCGCTCGCTCGATGCGGCGGTGGCGGCCACGGGTGCGGGCTACACCACCTGTTATAATATCGCAGGCGGGATGGAGGGCGAAATGAATGATGCGCGTCAACGTGGCCAGCGTAACGGCTGGAAAGCCTCACAGTTACCATGGGAGCAAGCCTAATGAATGAATCTATTGCGTATTATCAGGGCAAGCCTGAGCATCTTGCCAAGTGGGACCGGGTGCGCGAGCGTCTGCGCAACGCCTATGGCGAAGCCATTTTCAAAAGCTGGCTGCAGCCGCTGAAACTGGCGGATGTGAAAAACGGTCAGGTCATGGTCACCGTGCCGACCCGCTTCATGCGTGAATGGATTTTATCGCATTACGTTGACAATATCCTGCGCTTCTGGTGCCAGGAGGATCAGACAATCCACTCCGTAGATATTTTCGTAAAGGCCGAGCCGGTAATGGCTTCGCCCCAGCCGCAGCAGGGGGTGCCGGCCAATATCGAAGCGGCGATGCTGAATGCCGCCAATGAAGATAAACCCCTCAACCCCGATACGATCAGCGCCCCGCTCGATCCGCGCTACACGTTTGATAATTTTGTGGTGGGCAAGCCCAACGAGCTGGCACATGCGGCCGCCCGCCGTGTGGCGGAATCTCCGAGCGTAACGCCCGGCTGCAACCCGCTTTTCATCTATGGCGGGGTGGGGCTTGGTAAAACCCACCTGATGCATGCGATCGCCTGGCATATTCGCCGCACCGACCCCGCCCGTAAGGTGGTATATCTTTCGGCAGAAAAATTCATGTATCTCTTCATCCGCGCCCTGCGCACAAAAGAGACCATGACCTTCAAGGAGTATTTCCGCAGCGTCGATGTGCTGATGGTGGATGACGTGCAGTTCATCGCCGGGAAGGAATCCACGCAGGAAGAGTTCTTCCACACCTTTAACGCGCTGGTCGATCAGAACAAGCAACTGATTATTTCGGCCGACCGCTCACCCTCGGACATTGAGGGGATGGAAGAGCGCGTGCGCTCGCGCCTTGGCTGGGGGCTGGTGGCGGATATTCACACCACAAGCTATGAGCTGCGGCTTGGTATTTTGCAGTCAAAACTTGAAAAAATGCCGCATGTGCATGTGCCGGCCAGGGTGCTTGAGTTTCTTGCCCATAAAATCACCTCCAACGTGCGTGAGCTTGAGGGTGCGCTTAACCGCGTGGTTGCCCACGCCACGCTGGTGGGCACACCGGTCACGCTCGAAAGCACGCAGGAAGTGCTTTATGATATTCTCCGCGCCAATGACCGGCGGATTACGATTGAAGACATCCAGAAAAAAGTGTCTGCGCATTATAATATCAAAGTGTCGGACATGCATTCGGCGCGCCGCTCGGTGGCGATTGCGCGGCCGCGTCAGGTGGCGATGTATCTGGCGAAAAAACTCACCACTAAATCCCTGCCCGAAATCGGGCGGAAATTTGGCGGTAAGGATCACACCACCGTGATGCATGCCGTGAAGCGGATTGACGAGATCTGCAAAGCCGATCAGGAATTCGCGGATGATGTGGAACTGCTGATGCGCATGCTGCAAAGCGCTGCGTAGCAGCGCCTGCTAAAGCGTTCTAAATCTCAGCTCTGGCATTCCGCGCGTCACCGGGCGAAAGCCCTCCATGCAGGCCTTGCGCATAATTGTCATCAAACCGTCATATTTCCTTAACGGTTTCTTAACCATATTCGTAGTAGGGTCGTTTCTGCGTAAAGGGGGGGCTTAGGTAAGCGCCACCGTGCAA
>CANHAG010000079.1 GCA_947458525.1 Rhodospirillaceae bacterium
ATGCTTCAACCTTAAAGCGCGAGGTAATTTCCGGCCTTGATATTCTGATTGTGCGGGAACTTACAGGCGATATTTATTTCGGCCAGCCGCGCGGCGTGACAGTTGAAAACGGCCACCGCGTTGGCCGCAACACCATGATTTATGCGGATTGGGAAGTGACGCGCATTGCCCGCGTGGCGCTTGATCTGGCGCGTGCGCGGGGCAAAAAACTCTGTTCGGTCGATAAAGCCAACGTGCTTGAAACTACCGAGATGTGGCGCGAGGAAGTGCAGAAACTGCGCGACGCGGAATATACGGATATTGCGCTTTCGCACATGTATGTCGATAACGCCGCCATGCAGCTGGTGCGTAACCCGCGCCAGTTTGATGTGATGGTAACGGGCAATATCTTCGGCGATATTCTTTCCGACTGCGCCGCCATGCTCACCGGCTCGCTCGGCATGTTGCCAAGTGCATCGCTTGGGGCAGAGAAAAACGGCAAACGCGCCGCACTCTATGAGCCTGTCCATGGCTCAGCGCCCGATATTGCGGGTAAGGGCGTTGCCAACCCGATTGCCACCATTCTCTCGGCTGCCATGCTGCTGCGCTATTCGCTCAGCATGCACCAGCAGGCCGATGCAATCGAACACGCTGTGGCTTCGGTGCTGGAGCAGGGCTTGCGCACCGGTGATATCATGGGAGGCGGGGTAGCTGGGGAACAGGGGGGCGGGGAAGTAAAGCACATTCTCAAAAAAGTTGGCACTCATGCGATGGGTGATGCTATTATACGGGCACTGGAGAGCGGAATAACAAAGACACAGAGAAGTGGCGTTTATGGCTGAGATTGTTGATTTACCAATAGTAAAGACTTACCGCGATTTACTGGTATGGCAGCAGGGAATGGAGCTTTGTCGCATCATTTACCGACTCAGCAGCGCTTTCCCCAAAGAAGAAATTTATGGCCTAACCTCGCAAATGCGTCGCGCGGTCGTTTCTGTACCCTCAAATATCGCCGAAGGTCATGCACGCGATTCAAGGCAAGAATATTTACGCTTTTTATCCATAGCCTCAGGGTCACTCAGCGAACTGCAAACCCAGATAATGATTGCAAATGACCTTGGCTATCTCACCCCGGAAGATTACCTTGCGACAGAGAATTTAATCGACAAAACCCTCCGCATGACACGTAATTTACAACTCGCCCTCAAAGGTAACGCATCATGATTATTTTCTTGCAACCCCGCATCCCCTACTCCCCGCTCACCTGCTCCCCCGTTGAGGCTCTATGAGCTATAAAATTGCAGTGGTCGGTGCGACGGGTAATGTCGGCCGGGAGATACTTGAAATCCTCGCGGAGCGGAAATTTCCCGCGCGCGAAGTGGTGGCGCTGGCCTCGCGCAACTCGCTGGGCAAGCAGGTGAGCTTTGGGGAAGAGAAAATCCTCGATGTGAAAGCGCTTGATGATTATGATTTTGCGGGCACGGATATTGCGCTTTTTTCTCCCGGCTCGGCGGTATCAAAAATCCACGCGCCGCGCGCCGCTTCGGCAGGGTGCGTGGTGATTGATAATACCTCCTTCTTCCGGATGGATCCGGAAATTCCGCTCGTGGTGCCGGAGGTGAACGCCCACGCGCTCAAAGATTTCGGCAAGCGCAACATCATCGCCAACCCCAACTGCTCCACGATTCAGATGGTGGTGGCGCTTCAACCCCTGCATGCGGTGAACCCGATCAGGCGGGTGGTGGTTTCCACCTATCAGTCGGTTTCCGGCGCAGGGAAAGAAGCGATGGATGAGCTTTACGACCAGACCAAGGCCCTCTATGTGCATGACCATAAGGACCCGAAAAAATTCACCAAACGTATCGCGTTTAACGTGATACCCCATATTGATAGTTTCCTTGAAAACGGCATGACCAAGGAAGAATGGAAAATGGTGGAGGAAACAAAAAAAATCCTCGACCCGAACATCGCCGTCTCGGCCACCTGTGTGCGTGTACCGGTGTTTGTCGGCCATTCGGAATCGGTGAATCTGGAATTCACCAACCCCATCACGGTCAAGGAAGTGTATGACCTTCTGAACGAAGCCCCGGGCGTAGTGCTGGTGGACAGGCGCGAGGATGGCGGCTACATCACCCCGGCGGAAATTGCCGGCGAAGATGCGGTCTATGTGTCGCGCGTGCGCAAAGACCCGACAATTCAAAACGGCATCAATCTCTGGATCGTGTCGGATAATCTTCGTAAAGGCGCGGCACTCAACGCCGTGCAGATTGCCCAGACTCTGGTTGCAAAATACGCGCTGAAGCCGAAGGTTGTAGCAGCGTGAGCACATCATAGGCAGATAGTGGTGGCCGCGAAACGAATACCGTTCGTGTCCAGTAATCAGGCTGCTTATTTTTCCAACCATTTCCGCAGGGAAGCAATGACATCGTCTGGCGAATTTTTTCCCTGCCGAATACCTCAAATAACTCCCCCACCGGCACAAATGGAACTACCGCCGCAAGCAGGGAACGGGTGATGGTGAGTTTGGGCTTAGTCCGCAGTTCCTCTCGCACTTCAGTATCCGCCGCTCTTGCGCCACCAAAGCCGCTGGCATAGCCGGGGGTTTTTTCCATCATCTTCAAACATTGCTTGAGATAATCCTCCGCCGTGATGACATCCGCCCCTTCCTGAAAAAACTGAAGCGGGGTGTCCTTATCATCGAGCTTGATGATGGCATGATCGCCATTGGTAATTCCCATGGCCGAGATATTCTTTTTAATTTTAGCAAAAATCTTACCCATCACGCTGAAATCGGCTTTCGGCATTTTTTCACAAAACTCCTTCTACGCATGAAGATATGTAATTTCCTCCTTGTTTGTTTTTCTCATGAAGTTGCGTTCAATGTCCGTAAAATTCTGCATGTCTCCGTATGTAATTGGTTCGAGAATTTCTTTGCCCCGACTCCAGTCGGCATCAGGCACTTGCCCGCTACGCATCCAGCTTAGAAAATCTGACAGCTGAGGATATTTATTATTATCGCTCACGATTGGCTTTATCGGTTGGTTTACCTTGAAATCTGGCGTTGCTGCGTTATCCGGATTTTTCAGGTGCCCGGCGAGATTTTCAATCCCCTCCACTTCAATTCCGTAAAGCGCTACGGTGCGCGCCGCATGCCCGCGCGAAATATAGGTTTGCACTACCGGGTCAAGCCCCAGCCGCACCACACGCACCCCCGGGTAGCCAGGGCTTTCAAGGGGCAGTGCAAGCTCCTCACCTTTTTTCAGCTTCTCTAGAGCATCCGATCCGAGCAGTATTTTAAGCGAAATTCCGGTTTCTTCCTCCGTCTCGCGGATGGCAGCTTGTAACTGAGTTTCGCCAGGGTCAATTTTGCCTGCTGGCAGCGCATAATATTTATCCCCCTCACCAAACCGACCCTCGGTGTAGGGCATAACAAACGCCCGCTTGCCATCACGGTTCGTACCGTAAATCACGATGCCGGCTGAATCCATATCTTTAGATTTCTGCGGGAGACTCATGAATTTCCTTTCCACTTTCAGCATGGTAACGCATTTTTAAGGGGCTTTCCCGTGACAATTCCGTGACAAATTGGGGTGGATGGGGGCGGTAGAAACGCACTCAACCTATGCGCGGGTTTGACAAGCGCCCGCCAAGACCCTACATAAGTCGAAAATCATTGGAAAATACCATGTCCAGCCCCTCACGCCGCCCCCTCTCCCCGCATTTACAGATTTACCGGCCACAGATTACCTCGGTATTGTCGATTTTCCATCGTATCACGGGGGTGGTGCTGGCCGTGGGCAGCCTGTTTTTCGTGGCATGGTTGTGGGCTGCGGCCTATGACAGCGCCTATTTCGCCATGTGGCGCAGTTTCTTCGGTTCCGTGCTCGGCCAGCTGATGCTGGTGGGGTGGACGGCCGCATTTTATTACCATTTCGCCAACGGCATCCGCCATCTGGCCTGGGATATCGGGCTTGGGTTCGAGCTTAAAAATGTGACCCGCACTGGGGTAGCGTCGCTGATTTTCACTGCCGCGGCGACATTGCTCACCTGGGCACTTATCTGGAGCCGCTAGCATGACGAATCCGCAAGACCTCAAGACCCCGCTCGCCCGCGCCCGCGGGCTTGGTTCCGCCAAAGACGGGCTGCATCACTGGTGGCTGCAGCGCGTTAGCGCCGTATTGCTGATTCCCCTTTCCATCTGGCTGATGGTGGCCGTCATGGGCGGGCTTATGGAGGCTAACCGCGTGGAAGTCTCGGCATGGCTTGAGCATCCCCTCGTGGCGATTGCCATGCTTGGTTTGCTGGGCGCGGGGCTGCTGCATGCGCGGCTTGGGGTGCAGACGGTGCTTGAGGATTACATCCACCACGAGGCGCTTAAAATCGGGCTGGTAGTAGCCAATACGCTGCTTTTCCTTGCCGCTGCCGTTTGTGGTATTTTCGCTATTATCAAACTCCATTTCTTCGGGATTTAATTATGACCTCCACCGCCTATCCCATCACGGATCATTATTACGACGTGATCGTCGTCGGTGCGGGCGGGGCAGGGCTGCGCGCCACCTTTGGCATGGCCGAGCAGGGGCTTTCCACCGCCTGTATCAGCAAAGTCTTCCCCACGCGCTCGCATACGGTAGCAGCACAGGGTGGCATTTCGGCAGCGCTGGGCAATATGGGAAGGGATGACTGGCGCTGGCATATGTATGATACGATCAAGGGGTCGGACTGGCTCGGGGATCAGGATGCCATCGAATATATGTGCCGCGAAGCGCCGGATGCGATTATTGAGCTTGAACATTACGGCGTGCCGTTCAGCCGCACGAAAGATGGTAAAATTTACCAGCGCCCCTTCGGCGGTATGACAACCGACTACGGCAACGGCCCCGCAGCCCAACGTACCTGCGCCGCCGCTGATCGCACCGGGCACGCGATTTTACACACACTTTATACGCAGGCACTTAAACACTCGGCCAAGTTTTTTATCGAATATTTTGCGATTGACCTGCTGATGGATGATGCAGGCAGCTGCTGCGGCGTGCTGGCCTGGAACCTTGATGATGGCTCGCTCCACCGTTTCTACGGCCACCAGACCGTGCTCGCCACCGGCGGCTATGGCCGCGCCTATTTCTCGGCCACCTCCGCCCATACCTGCACCGGCGATGGCGGGGGTATGGCTGTGCGTGCAGGGCTGCCGCTTCAGGATATGGAATTTGTCCAGTTTCACCCGACGGGTGTGTATGGCGCGGGCTGCCTTATTACCGAAGGCGCGCGCGGCGAAGGCGGCTATCTCGTGAACTCCAAGGGCGAGCGGTTTATGGAGCGTTATGCGCCCAGCGCCAAGGATCTCGCCAGCCGCGACGTGGTGAGCCGCTCGATGACCCTCGAAATCCGCGAAGGCCGCGGCGTAGGGCCGGAGGGTGACCATATCTTCCTGCATCTCGATCACCTTGACCCCGCCGTGCTGCATGCCCGCCTGCCGGGTATTTCAGAAACCGCAAAAATTTTCGCGGGCGTGGATGTGACCAAACAACCCATCCCCGTGCTGCCTACCGTGCATTATAATATGGGCGGCATTCCCACCAATTATCACGGCGAGGTGGTGACACTTAAAAACGGCAATCCCGATACGGTGGTGCCGGGTCTCATGGCGATTGGCGAGGCGGCCTGCGTCTCCGTGCATGGGGCTAACCGGCTTGGTTCCAACTCATTGCTTGATCTGGTGGTGTTTGGCCGTGCGGCTGCCCACCGCGCAAAAGCTACGGTAGAAAAAGGCAAGCGCGTGAAGCCCGCGCCCGAAGCAGCGACGGAAAAAGTGCTGACCAGACTTGATGCGATTCGCCATGCCAAAGGTTCGCGTCGCACATCAGAAATCAGGCGTAGCATGCAGAAAATCATGCAGAATCATGCGGCTGTCTTCCGCGCGCAGGACTCCTTGAGCGAAGGCGTGAAGAAAATGCAGGAAGTCTATGATTCTTATAGTGACCTGCAGATTTCCGACCGTGGTATGATTTTCAATTCCGACCTGATTGAGGCGCTCGAGCTTGATAATCTGTTAAGCCAGGCGCTTATCACCGTCGTTTCGGCCGAGAACCGCAAGGAGTCGCGCGGCGCCCATGCGCGCGAGGATTTCCCCGAGCGCAATGACGAGGAATGGATGAAACACACGCTCTGCTGGCTCGATGCCCATGGCAAATCGCATATCGATTACCGCCCGGTGCGTCTTTACACGCTCGGCGAGGCAGAGCCGGTGCCACCAAAAAAACGGGTGTACTGAACGTGAATCGCCGCCCATCATTTGTGCTTGCGCTTCTCCTGCTTCTTGTCGCCTGCGCGACGCCGACGACGGATTCCCCCAGCGCTTCACCGCAGGAGATTGAGGCCGAGCGCGCGGCACAAGCGCGCGCCGCGCGGGAAAACCCCTTCCCGCCGGTGGTGGAACCGGTCATGCGCACTAAAGCAATGAAAGTGCGACTACAGGATGTGGCGCTGCGTGTTAACCCGCAGGCGACCAAAATCTGCTATGATATGTTTGGTATGAATGAGGCTGTGCGCCCGTGCAATTTCAACCTTGAGATTAAAGGCACGCGCGGGGTCAACGCCTATACTGATGGGCAGACGGTCTATATCACCGCTCCCATGATGCTGTTTGCAAGCGATGACGATCACCTTGCCTTCGTGCTGGCGCATGAGCTGGCGCATGC
>CANHAG010000080.1 GCA_947458525.1 Rhodospirillaceae bacterium
ATCAGGTAGTGGCGCGGTACCCCATGCCCCGCCTGTAAGATTATTTGTGCAAATCGTAATAAATAGTATAAAAGCCTGCGCCTAAGCACTCGTAGCTCAGCTGGATAGAGCGTTGCCCTCCGAAGGCAAAGGTCGTGAGTTCGAATCTCGCCGAGTGCACCATTCATGCGGCGGATGGTGCGTAGAGCGTGCGGTCACCCTTCTTTCAGCCAGCCGCGGAAATTCATCGGCCGGCCAAAATAATAGCCTTGCATATAATCAACCCCAAGCTCCATCAGCATCTTGGCGACTTCGCCATTCTCAACAAATTCTGCCACTGATTTCAGCCCGAATCCGCGCGTGAAATCGAGCAGGGTTTTCACAAAAAACCGACTATCGGCATTGTCTGAAAGGTCTTTCACGAAGGAGCCGTCAATTTTCACCATATCAACCGACAGCACCTTGAGCTGACGGAAGGAAGTATAGCCCGCACCAAAATCATCAAGCGCCACCATGGGGCCGAGCGCCTGCGCTTCGGCGCAGAACATAGCTGCATGTTTGAGATCGCGGTGAATCGCCGTCTCGGTCATCTCAATAATCAGCCGCGGGCCAATGGCGGGAGTTTTCTCAATTTCCTCTTTCAGATGGGCGAACCAGGCGGGATCCTGCGTTGTCAGGTTAGAGATGTTGAGGGCAAGAATCACCTCAGGATCATGGCGCAGTTCCTTGATGACTTTATCAAGCGTCAGCCGGTCAATCACGCCGATCATGCCCATGCGCTCGGCAATGGGGATGAGCGTGCCGGCGGAACCGATTTTCCCATCTTCGGAAAAGAACCGCAGCAATGCTTCATAGTAGGCGACCTTACCGGTCTTACTGTCAATCACCGGCTGGTAGGCAAGCCGGATGCGCCCGGCCTCAATCGCCTGGCCTAAAAAATTGGCCAGCCCCATTTCCTCACGGCTTTGTACCCCGCGATCCTCAACGGTGAAGGGACTTCCGCCCTCGCTCAGCGCCACGAGTGTACGGCCGAGGATTTCTTCGCTTGTTACCTCGCCATCCGGCAGAAGACTATGGGCGGTTGAAACGATGCAATGCAGATCGCCAAAATGCGAGCGGTAGGAGTGGCTGCGCATTGCTTCCTGCAGGGTGCTGCACAGTGCCGCCATTTCCTCTTCCGTAGTTTTGGGAATGAGAATGCCAAACTGGTCGCGCTGGGTGCGGGTGACAAAACAGGCAGCGCCGGCATGTTGTTCGATGACCTCGCCAATCTGCTGCATCATGGCTTCGGCCGCGCTGACGCTGTAGCCACTCATCATCATGGTGAGGTTATCGACAAGCAGCACGGCAAGCCCCGCGCGGTGGCCACCATGTTGCGCCTGACGGTGCAGATGGGCGAGTGCTTCAAGAAAACTTACCGGGTAGCCGCAGGCACCAAGCGGACGCGATGGATCGTTGAGAGCAGAGGATGACATAACGCCTAACCCTGCCACTGGCCGAGCATAATGGCAAGCAGTAGCGCAGCTCCCGGCCACTGATTGCTGGTGAAAATCGCTCCCGGCTTTCCGCCGTGTTGAATCTGCCGCACCTGCCAGAAACCATGCAGGGCAAAAAGCATAAGCCCGGCATAGCCATACCAACCGCTGCTGGCAAGAAGCAGGGCTGCGGCCAGAAAAACTAGAGTGAGTGCGTAGCATAAGGCGACAAAGCGTGGTACGGAGTCCCCCAGTGTAAGCGCGGTAGATTTAACACCCAGCCGCGCATCGTCCTCCCGGTCGGCAAGCGCGTAGATTGTGTCATAACCAAGTGTCCAGAATAGGGCTGCAAGATAGATGGCAAAGGCCGGAATTGTGACCCCGCCGGTCGCTGCAATCGACGCAAAGAGGCTGCCAAGATTGAAGGTGAGGCCAAGAAAGATCTGCGGCCAGTGGGTGAGGCGCTTCATCCACGGATAGGCGATGATCAGCGGCAAGGTGATGAGCGCCAGACCAAGGGCCGGGCGGGGTAGCAGCAGCACAATACCAAGCCCAAGCAGCAGCAGTGCGGCCAGCGCCACCAGCGCCGCGCGGGCGGATAGCTGCCCGGAAGCCAGCGGCCGGTCGCGCGTGCGGGCGACTTCGCGGTCAATCTCGCGGTCGGTCAGATCATTGATGATGCAGCCCGCCGCGCGCATGACCGCAGCACCGAGTAGAAACAGCGGGTAAAGCCAGAAATCTGCCCCCGCAAGCGCCAGCACCCAGGCGGCGGGAAAAAACACCAGCCAGATACCAATCGGCCGGTACAGCCGCATAAGGTGAAGGTAGGGGCGAAGCGGTGCCATGGCGAACATTCCCTTTATAGTCATGTGTAAACATAAGCTTACAGATTATGTTTACGTTGCGCTCGCGGAGTTGACCCCGTCTTCATGACGCAGCGGCGCAAACCCCCGCAGGAACGCTCGTAGATCTTAAAACGATCCGAACATTGATCCCAGCACAATCACTGCGACAAGGCCGAGCATCGCGCCGATGATGCCGATCATCACAATATCGCGGTAACTTTCCTTGTGCGTTGACCCGCAGACCGCCAGCAGCGTCACGACCGCGCCGTTATGCGGCAGGCTATCGAGCGAGCCTGCACCAATCACCGCCACACGGTGCATCAGGGCGGGGTCAATCCCATACTCGGCCGCCAGCTGCATATAGGTTTCACCCAGCGCGCCCAGCGCAATCGTCAGCCCGCCGGAGGCCGAACCGGTGAGTGCGGAAAGTACGTTGGTAGCAAGGGCGAGGCCAACGAGCGGCCCGCCTTCAATACCCAGCACCCAGTCGCGCACCACGGCGAAGGCGGGCAGTGCCGCCACCACCGCGCCGAACCCGACAAGGCTTGCAACGCTGAGCACCGGCAGGGCAGAGGCATTCAGCCCCGCATCCACCGTGTCGCGCAGCGCCGTAAGGCGTGTGCGGTTAAGGGCGTAAAGGGTGAGAATCGCAGCTGAAAGCGCCACAATCACCGACCAGACACCGCCGACACTTGCAAGGCTGGTCTCGCCCCAGAGCGGCTCGGCAAGAAATGCCGTATCAAGCCGCGGCAGAATCACCAGTGACATGGCGAGGTTGACGAAGATCACCACCAGCAGGGGCGCAATCGCCACCAGAATGCCGGGCGGCGAGGTGCGGTCGCCACCGCGTGCGATTTCTGCCGGGTCAAAACTTTGCGATACCGTTGCGCGCTCGCGCACCAGCACATCTTTCGCGGCATTCATCGGCGCTACTGTGCCGCGGCCGGAAAACCCTTCCCCTGCGCGGCGGGCAACGGCGGCAGATCGGGTGAGCCACCATAAGCCAAAGCCAAACATAATGGCCGCAGCAATCACGCCCAGCCCGGGCGCGGCAAAGGGCGTGGTGCCAAAAAACGGCATGGGAATGGCATTTTGAATCGCCGGTGTGCCGGGTAGAGCCGACATGGTGAATGTGGCCGTACCGAGCATGACCGCACCGGGCAGCAGGCGGTTTGGGATATTCGCGCTTTTGAAAAGTGCCTGCCCCATCGGCGCCAGTACAAACATGGCGACAAACAGGCTGACCCCGCCATAGGTCACCAGCGCCCCGGCCAGCACCACGGCCAGAATCGCGCGCTCAGTACCCAGACGATGGGTCATGAATTTAGCAATCGTTTCTACCGATCCACTATCATCCATCAGCTTGCCGAAGAGCGCGCCGAGCAGGAAAAGCGGGAAAAACTGAGCGACAAATCCGGCGGCCGAGCCCATGTAAATCTGCGTCCAGCTGGCGAGCAGCGGTGTGCCGGAAAATACGGCGGCAAGCAGCGCGGCAACGGGTGCCAGCCCCAGAATGCTCCAGCCGCGAAACGCAAGCCACATGAGAAGCGCGAGGGCAAGGAAAATTCCGAAAAGTCCGAGCATCAGAGTTTCTCCAGAAACAGGTTAAGATCGAGCGAGGAACGCACGCCGAGATGTTTCGCGTTTGTTGCCAGAAATTTTTCAGCCGTGCGCCGGCCTTCGTCGCGCAGTCCGCATAAGAATCGCCATTCGGTGATTTTTTTGGAGGAAGAATCAAGCTCCGTCACCCGGTCAGTGGCGATGCGATGCATCCGCATCTGCGCCCATTTTGCCCCTTCGCCGCGCCCGGGGTCTGCCACCTGATGCAAGAGCGCAATCATGCGCATTTCCTTGAGTAGCGGGGCATTGAAGGAAACTTCATTCAGGCGGTTGATGATGTCGCGCGCGGATTTTGGCACTTCGTCGCGCAGGATGGGGTTGATCTGCACGAGGATGGTATCGCGCGACTCGCACTCGCGCACCAGCGGGGTGATGGTGGGGTTGCCGGCATAGCCGCCATCCCAGTAGGCTTCGCCGTCAATTTCCACGGCCTGAAATAAATTGGGCAGACAGCCGGATGCCAGCAGCACCTCCGGCGTGATTTCGGCATTACGGAACAGATGTCCCGAACCGGTGCGCACGTTAGTAGCAGTAATGAAGAGGCGGATGGGGGATTTTTTCAGCGCCTTAAAATCGACTGTTTCTGCCAGAATATCGCGCAGAGGATGGGTGTTGGCGGGATTGAGTTCATAAGGCGAAAAGATGCGCGACATCATCTCCGCCGCCTGATACATGGGCGAGTGCTTGAGTGTCCATTGCCCGGTGAGCATTTCAATAGGCCCGCGCTGCAGCGGGCTGAAGCTTGATGCATCCGACACGCGCCGCCAGAATTCTTCAAGCGCTTTCTTGGCGCCCTTGACCCCGCCCAGCGTGAAGCCGCTGGCCATCACCGCGGCATTCATCGCACCGGCAGAAGTGCCGGAGATACCGTCCACCCTGAGCCAGGATTCTTCAAGCAGCCTGTCAAGCACACCCCAGGTAAACGCCCCATGCGCCCCGCCGCCCTGCAGGGCAAGGTCCACCAGCACCGGCTTGCGCCTGGTCGTGCCCGTAGATTTTTTCTTTGGTTTACTGTGTGTGCGTGGTGATGGTTTCTGGGTCATAAACGCCCCTCTCTATAGTCTTTTGCATAAATAATGACACATCATTATTTATGCGTCTCGCTCACTACGTGGCGCAAAACCGCCGCTTAAGGCGGACGGTTTTGATACTCACTTGTGCAATACATTGCTCAAGTGAGTATAAGCGGTGAACGCGCTGGCTGCCTCAGGTTGGTAGGTAAAGCGCGTGCCAGAGATTAGCAAGCTAAATCAGCCCGGCGACCAGTGCTGCGCCAAGGACATAGAGCAGCAGGGCGACGAATAATTGAATCGAGCGTATCGTCACACGCTTCAGCCAGATGGCACCCACCAGCCCGCCCGCACAGGCAGCGATGCTCGCGCTTAACATCACGGCTGAGCCAAGGCTTGCGATTACAATCGGCACGGCCGCGCCATATACCAGCAGCCGCGCCACATCGACCAGCACACCAATCGCCGCATTGGTGGCGACGAACTGATCTTTCGTAAGCCCGGCATTGAAAAAGAAGGCGGAGCGCAAAAACCCCTGCTGACCGGAAAGCCCGCCAAAAAATCCACTCATAATACCGCCGATGGGCATGAATTTTTTACTCGGATGCAGCCGCTGAAAAAACGGGAGCCACTCGGCGGTAGCAAAAAAAATCAGCAGCATGCCGACAATGATTTTGAGTAGTGTAACCTCGGCAGTCACGCTGCCAATTGCATAGGAAAAAAGCGCATCATACCCGGCAAGATGCTTGAGCAGCAAGGCGCCGGGAATCGCCGCAAGCATGGCTGGAAGCCCGAAACGCAGACTCATGCGCCAGTTTACCTGCCGCCAGAGCTGCGCCAGTTTATAAAGATTGCTGACCAGATGCACTACGGCGGCCAGCGCAATCGCCAGCGGAATGGGGAAGTAGATAATGGCCACCGGCACCAGCACCATGCTGACGCCGAAACCGGAAAACAACGTGAGCATGGCGGCAAGAAACGCGCCAAAAGTGATGACGACAAACTCCATCTTACGCCTTCTCGGGTAGCGCCTGCGCGGGAGATGAAACCGGCTTCTTCCCAAGCAGCACCGCGTAAAGTGCAGGCACGAACCCAAGGGTCAGCACCGTGCCGATGAGCAGGCCGAACATGATGACAATGCCCATGGCGAACCAGAGTTCTTCACCAAACAGCACCATGGGAATCAGCCCGAAACAGGTGGTGAGTGTGGTCATGAGAATGGGTCTGAGCCGTGCGCCGCAGGCGGTGACAATGGCCGTTTCGAGCTTCTCACTCTGTGCGCGCTCAATATCGATGCGGTCAATCAGCACAATGCCGTTGACGATGATGATGCCGGCCAGACTCAATAGCCCGAGCAGGCCGTTAAAATCGAGAAATGCACCGCTTAAGAGCAGCCCGACCGATACACCAATCAGGCACAGCGGAATGGTGAGAAAAATAATCGCCGGCCGCACCACCGAGTTGAATTTGAGCACGAGCAGTACAAACATGAGCACAAACGCAAGCGGCATGAACTGGAAGAGTGCGCTATTGGCGCGCGTGCTGCCCTCAATCTCCCCACCCATTTCCACATGGTAGCCACGCGGCAGCTCCGTATCTTTGAGTGCGGTGCGCACGGCCTGATCAAACCCGAGCGCGGTATAGGCCGGGTTCATGCCCTCAACCGTCATGGTGCGTTCCTGATTAAACCGCATG
>CANHAG010000081.1 GCA_947458525.1 Rhodospirillaceae bacterium
CGCCCGCGCCCAGTTGCCCTCGCGCTGAACTTTCTCAAGCTCGAGGCGCGCGGCTTCGAGTTTTTCTTTTACTCCACGCGCACCTGCCAGCCGCGCCTTATCAGCCTGCCAGCGTTCACCCAAGAGGCGCGACTGGCTTTCAAGTTCACTCACCTCATCCTGTAGTTTTTTGAGCCGCTCGCGCGAGGCGCTGTCGGATTCTTTTTTGAGTGCTTCGCGTTCGATTTTCAGCTGCATCAGCTTGCGATCCACCTCATCGAGCGCTTCGGGCTTACTGTCCACCTGCATGCGCAGGCGGCTTGCGGCCTCGTCCATCAGATCGATCGCTTTATCGGGCAAAAACCGGTCGGTGATGTAGCGGTTGGATAGCGTAGCAGCGGCGACAAGCGCAGAATCAGAAATCGTAATGCCGTGATGCAGCTCGTATTTTTCTTTGAGGCCGCGCAGAATGGAGATGGTATCCTCAACCGTCGGCTCGCTTACGAATACCGCCTGAAACCGCCGGGCGAGCGCCGCATCTTTCTCGATATGTTTGCGGTATTCATCAAGCGTCGTCGCCCCCACGCAATGCAGGTCACCGCGCGCCAGCGCAGGCTTCAAGAGGTTCGAGGCATCCATCGAGCCTTCCGCAGCGCCAGCCCCCACCAGCGTATGCAGCTCGTCAATAAACAGCACTACCTCGCCGGCGGAAGCGTCAATTTCGTTCAGCACCCCTTTCAGGCGCTCTTCAAACTCACCACGGAATTTCGCACCGGCCACGAGCGCGCCAAGATCCAGCGAAAGCAGCTTCTTACCCTTCAGGGCTTCTGGCACGTCGCCACTGATAATTCGCAGCGCCAGACCCTCAACAATGGCGGTCTTCCCGACACCCGGCTCACCAATCAGCACCGGGTTATTTTTTGTGCGGCGCGAGAGCACCTGAATCGTGCGGCGGATTTCCTCATCACGCCCGATGACGGGGTCGAGCTTGCCGTTCGTGGCCAGCTCGGTCAGATCCTTGGTGTATTTTTTGAGTGCCTCGAATTTATCTTCCGCCTGCGCCGAATCTGCCGTGCGACCCTTGCGCTGCTCGTTGATGGCGGCGTTGAGCGCTTCCGATTTCAGCCCGGCCGCTTTCAGAATCTGCCCGGCTTTTGTGTCAAGGGAAAGCGCCAGCGCCTGCAACAGCCGCTCGATGGTGATAAACTGATCGCCCGATTTTTTGGCAATCTGCTCGGCCTGATCCATCACCCGCGCCATTTCCGGCGTAAGATAAAGCTGGCCTGCCCCCGCCCCTTCCACTTTGGGGATTTTTTTAAGCTCTGCCTCGAGTGCCGCCTCTACCTGCCCCACCTCCGCGCCCGCCGCTTTAATGAGTGTTTCAGGCGCCTTATCCTCCAGCATCGCCATCAGCAGATGTTCCGGCGTAAAGCGCTGATGATTCTGGCGCAGCGCCAGAGCTTGCGCTGACTGCAAAATAGCACGGGATTTATCGGTCAGTTTCTCGAGATCCATAACTTGTATTCCTCCGGATCGTTATTTATAGTCCCCATATGGATATGATTCCTACCGCAATCAAGAGCCGGGCACGACTCTTCTCTTTTCGCTTCCTGCTGATAGTAGCGGCTTGTGGGGCTGCTTCTGCCCACGCGCAGGCACCGCCCACCCTCGAATTGCTGCAGGGCGAATATAAATACCGTATCGCCTGGAATGGCATCAAGATTGGCCGGGTGAATTTTTATTTTGAGGAAACGGAACAGGCCTACCGCGTGATTGTGGACACGAAAACCAGTGGGGTGGCGAGGCTGTTCCATGCGCTGCATTCCATCACTACCGGCAATGGCCGGAAGATTGAGGGGCGCTATCTCCCTGAATTCTATCATGCGAACTCGAATTCAGAAGAAGGGAAAGGCCGCGTCGCCAAGCTTTATTTCAATGCGGAAGGCATGCTCGAACGGCGCGAGGTCAGCCCGCCGGAAGACCCGCTCTGGCGGCCGGAAGTGCCGCCGGAAGAGCTCATCGGCGCGCGCGACCCTGTCACTGCGTTTTTCGTGATGCGGCAGCAGATAGCGACAAACCTCGCACAGGATGTGAACACCACAGGCGCGAAAATCTATGACGGGCGGCGGCTGGCGGAAATAGTGGTGCGGGTGATTGAGACCGATGCGCCAATGCTCGCTACCGTCATCAGCCGCCAGCCCATGAATGGCTACACGCCCAAGGAGCTGAAGAAATTTGAAGCCGGCGATCCGGCTGTCCACATCTATTTCAGCCGCGACAACCAATTCATGCCTCAGCGCGCCGAGGCCGAAACCCGCTTTGGCACCATCAGCGCCACGCTGGAAAAGCGGGAATAGTCTGGCCTAAGAAATCTACGGTTTCGGGCTTCTGGTCTCTAATGCCAGCGCGTGCAGGGTCGTGCCCATATCTTTGCCGAAGGCGGCATAAACCATCTGGTGCTGCTGCACCCGTGTTTTCCCGGCAAATGCTGCGCTTTCCACTACCAGTTTCCAATGGTCATTATCACCGGCGAGATCCTCCAGGGTGATATTCGCATCCGGCAGCGCCGTCTGGATGCGGCGGGTAATTTCTTGAGCGGTCATGGGCATGAAGCTGTTTTCGCGGAACCTGACGCACACGTCAAGCGTCACGAAGCTGCTACCCTGCGATCATCAGAGATCATCAGACTCGCACGCTATCCCGCACGGCCTACTCGTTCACGAGTCTCAGCACATTCGGTGGCAGGAAGTTGGTCTGCGCGGCGGCAGCACTGGTGGATTGACGTTCCACCGCCACCGTATCGGCGCGGGCTTCTGCAGCAGGGGCGAGCTCGCGCTCGGCAACCGTACTGCGCGCGGCTTCCTGATTCTGCCGCACCGTCTCAGCGACTGCGAGCGTGCGTTCATCCACCTGTGCGGCCGCACCGCGGCTCGACGTAACGGCAGACGACCCCGCTTCAGTACTCCGACCCGACGAATTTTCCTGCGCGCGCGCCACCCCCGCCCCCGGGGGTAAAATGGGTGTAATGGCCATAACCTAGCTCCATTTTATCAGCGTACCTTGCTGAACATTTTTAGTTGGGGGCTCTTCGTCCCCTTCCGCCCCCTTATATTATACATAATATTCAGGGTGCGGGATCCCAGATATGCTTGCATATCTCAATCGGCTCGTATTATATGCCTGAATACCAACCCTGACAAGGAAAATCCCTATGCTCAACCCTTTCATCGATCTGATAGGGAACCTGATTTCCCTTATTAATCTGGTGCTTATTGTCTGGATTGTGCTGAGCCTGCTGCTGCAATTTGATATCATGAACCGCCATAACCCTGTGGTGCAGCGTATTTTCAGCACGCTCAGCATGCTTGTTGAGCCGATGCTCAGGCCCATCCGCCGCGTGCTCACTAAGTTTCTGCCACAGCTGGGCGGGCTGGATCTAAGCCCGGTAGTGCTTATTCTGCTGCTCAATTTCGTGAGCAATGCGCTTTATAGCTGGTTCTATACCCTCTAGCGAAATACCACGGTTTTCACTCCATTGAGCAGCACCCGGTGCTCAAGGTGATATTTCAAGGCGCGGGCGAGCACGCGCGCTTCGATGTCATGGCCAATGGCCGCCAGATCTTCGGGCGACTGGCTGTGATCTACCCGCTCCACCTCCTGCTCAATGATGGGGCCTTCATCAAGATCATCCGTGACATAATGCGCGGTCGCGCCAATGATTTTCACCCCGCGCGCATAGGCCTGATGGTAGGGTTTGGCGCCCTTGAAACTCGGCAGAAAGGAATGGTGGATATTGATTGCCCGCCCGCGCAGTGCGCCGGCGAGATGGGGCGAGAGAATCTGCATATAGCGCGCAAGCACCACCACCTCGATTTGCTCACGCTCAACCAGCGCCAGAATCCTCGCCTCCTGAGCCTGTTTGCTCGCTGCATCCACCGGCAGATGGTGAAAAGGCACGCCGTGCCATTCCACCAGCGCCCGCGCATCTTCATGGTTTGAGATCACCGCAGGAATGACAACGGGCAGAAGGCCGCTGCGGTAGCGGTGCAGCAGGTCATTCAGGCAATGCAGCTGCTTTGACACCATAATCAACAGGCGCGGCTTGCGGGCGGTGTCATACATCGCCCATTCCATAGCAAAAGGCGCCGCGACTTCGCGGGCGAACGTGTCTTTCAGCTCAGTTTCCTTACCGCCTTCAAACTGCACCCGCATGAAAAACCGCCCCGTGGAGGGGTCACCAAACTGGGTGGATTCAAGAATGAACCCGCCCTTGGCGGCGAGAAATCCCGTCACCTTCGCCACGATACCCCGTGCATCCGCGCAGGAAAGGGTAAGAATATAGCGTGTGGTCATGCTATCTCCGTTCGGGTTACATTCATGGAGGCAAGGGGAAGATCCTGCGGGAAATAGCAGGTAATGGTGGTGCCCTCGCCGGGGGCGGAATAAAGCGTCACCCGCCCGCCATGCAGCTCAACAAACCGTTTCACTATCGAAAGCCCGAGGCCAGACACGCCCTCACCCTGACCGGCCATGCCGCGGAAGAACGGGTCAAACAGCGCCGCGTGTTTTGCGGGGTCAATCGCCGTCCCGTCATCTTTCACGCTCAGCACCACGTCGCCTTCCTGCCTGAACCAGCGCACCGTGATCTGACCTTTGGCCTTGGTGGCGCGCAGGGCGTTGGCAAGCAGCTTGAACAGAATCTGTTTCAGCCGCGCCGCATCTGCGTTCAGCATATCAAGCCCCTCTTCGCACTGGGTGAGGATCTTCACATCCTCAAGCCGCACCTGTTCACCAAGCAGCAGGCGCGTGGTTTCCATCAGCGGCGCGATTGCCACTTCGCCCGCCTCCAGCCGCAGATAGCCCGCTTCCATCGTAGCCAGATCAATAATATCGCTGATGAGCAGACCAAGTGCGCGGGAGGATTGATAAATCCCCTCCACATATTCTTTCTGCGCGCTGGTAAGCGTGCCAGCATATTCTTTCGCCAGCATCTGCGCAAAACCGGAAATAGAAGTGAGTGGTGAGCGTAGCTCGTATGACATATTGGCGAGGAATTCGGTTTTAAGCCTGTCTGCCGCTTCGAGCGCCTCATTTTTCTCGCGCAGGCTGCGTTCCACCACATAGGAATCGGTCACATCAATAAAGGTGATGAGTGTCGCGCCGTCTGGCAGAGGAACGAAGGAACAATCAATCACCGTATGGTTACTGCGCTCAAACCGGAGTGCAAAAAACTGCCGCTGGGCGAAGCGCGCCATCAGCTGCGAGCGGTAGCCCTGCCAGTCCTCCGTCACGAAGAGGGGGCGGCAGTGCTCGAGCACCTCGCGCAGATGGGGTTCCTTGGCGACAAATTCCTGATCCAGATTCCAAAGCTTGAGAAACATGGGGTTATAAAGCGCCAGCCGCCCGTTTTCAGCGAATACCGCCACCCCTTCATGCAGGTTATCAAGCGTTTCGCGCTGCACGGCAATGAGCGTATTGTAGGAGCGTTCGAGCGCCAGCCGGTCTGTCACATCTTCATACACAAATAAAATACCGCCAAGCGCATGGGGAATGGCAATGGCGCGAATGATCTTGCCATCCGGCAGGTAGAAAAATTCCTCCTGCGGCTCGATAAGCGCGGTAAACTGCTTGAGCTGCTGCTGCTTGAAGGCCTGAAAATTCGCCTGCTCGGGCAGTTTGCGTTTTTCGCGCAAGGCTTCCAGTATTTCGCCATATGTCGGCTCGGTATCGAGCCAGAGCTCCTCAAGTTTCCATAGCGTTACGAAGGCGAAATTATAGAACTTCAGCCGCATATCGCGGCCATAAATCGCCATGGCGGAGGTCGAGCTTTCCAGCAGATCCCGCTGGGCAGAAATATGGCGCTGAATTTCCTCATGCGCCTGCTCAAGCTCGGTGATATTCACCCCGAACCCGATGGTAATACCCTCCGCAGCAAGTGGCACTTCGCGGATATGGTAAAGCCGGCGCTCGCCATCCACCACCACATGGCGCCGCTCGGTCTGATCCTTGCCCGTTGCAAGCGCTTTTTTTGCGAGCAACCGCTGGTCTTTATAAAGCTCAAGATCCATCAGATCGCCCGATTCCGAAGTCGCCTCCGCCACTTCGGAAAAGGCCAGGTTGCAGAAAATGATGTTCTGCTCCCCGTCCCGCACCCAGATCAGGTTCTGGGTCACATTCACGATATTGGCATAGCGCCTGACATCGAGTTTCAGAATATCATTTTCCACGCGCAGCCGCTCGGCAGTCTGAATCATCTCGGGCGCGGGCAGGGCAAGTTTCTGAGGTTCTGAAGGTGCGGCTTCCGCGCGCCTGCCGGCCGGGCGGGCACGGCGCAGGCCGAGCACATACCCCAGCCCCGCCGCCGCCACCGCCATTGCGAGAAAATAAATCACCATGAGGAGAAGTTATGACACTGGCCGGGGATAGTGGCAAGAAAAGCGTGGCGGGCCTGCCCTCCGAAGCCCCGGCGTAGGAGGGTGACAGTGACCTGCTCCCCGTAAACTGAGTCAGTTTCAGGTAGAGTCTGTAACCCTAATGGCCCTAGGATGGGGCGAGGAGCAGACCATGAAGAAGCGTTTCAGTGAAGAGCAGATCATCGC
>CANHAG010000082.1 GCA_947458525.1 Rhodospirillaceae bacterium
ATACAGACACTTAACCGTATTTTATGGGGATAAAATCGCCGCTTTCAACGCCAGCAGATCCCCCCATGCCTGTTTCTTGGCCATGGGCTGCCGGAGCAGATAGGAAGGATGGTAAATCGCATGGGCAGGGATGGGGGCAGACATATAGTCGTTCTGATAGCTGAATATCTGACCGCGCAGGCGGGTGATGCCCTGTTCGCTTTTTAGCAGCGCCTTGGCTGCCACCCCCCCCACCAATACCAGACGTTTGGGGTTCACAAGTGCGATATGTTTTTCCACCAGCGGTCGGCAGATTTCGATTTCCGCATCATTCGGTGCGCGGTTGCCCGGGGGGCGCCAGAAACAGACATTGGTGATGTAAAAATCCGTCTGGCGCGTCAGGCCGATATATCTGAGCATGGTGTCAAGCAGCTGACCGCTCGGGCCACAGAAGGGCACACCCGCTTTATCTTCTTCTGCACCTGGTGCCTCGCCAATGAACATGAGTCCGGAGGCCGGATTGCCCTCCGCAATTACTGTGTGGCTGGCGGTTTTCTTGAGTGCGCAGCCATTGAAGCCGCGAATCGCCGCATATAAATCATCAAGGGTTGTGGCCGCATCGGCTGCTTTATTTACCCCCCCCGCCTGCTCCTCTTTGCTCATCCCCCCCGCAAGCGGGGGGGACGTAAGGGGGGGAATCTTACTTGAGGCATCAGCTCCAGCCGCAAGGGTTCCCCCCGCCTGCGCTTCACTCCTTATCCCCCCCGCCTGCTCCTCTTTATTTATCCCCCCCGCAAGCGGGGGGGACGTAAGGGGGGGAATCTCTGATTTTTGCCGCCTGTCAGTCACCGGCGCGGCTTCCACCGCCTCATCTGCGCCAATTTCCACCTGCCACAAAAGTGCCTCGACCGGATGCATCGCCCCAGAAAAAAATGCAGATTCGGCCATATTGCTAACCAATTTTTAACGATTTTTAGGTATTTTGAAATTGAGCCAACAGAACCATACCGGGAAGCCATGCTGACACAACAGAATTATTATACCCCAGAAATCGCTGCCAAGGCGGTGATGGAATTCACCAATGCCTTCCGCAAATTTTCGGACGTTGAATATGCAAAAGCATTGATAGCCGATTCGCGCATGTCATCTAACCGCGGGCATTTTGCCTCCTGCGGTATCAATATGCGCGAGGTGAAAACGGCGAAAAAACTTCTGCCAGACTCCATGCCGCTGATGGAAGCACAGCGCAAAGCCATCGAATTTCTTGATGCACTTGACCGTGAACAGGAGGGTACCCATGGTCGCTAATGTTACCAACAATCCGTTGGCGCTTGTCGCGCAGAAACTGTTCCGGGCGGCAGTAGCTGAAACCCTTGCTATTGCCAAGGCAGCGGGGAAGGCAGCGGCCGGCCTTACCGGCGTGGTGGGGCAGGGGGTGCGAGGCCTTGTCTCTTCCACCATCCCCGCTCAATTTACCCCGGCGATTGCTACCGCACGAGGCTCGCCGGATCGGGGTGGACGCGGCAAGTCGTAGCTGAATAGCAATTATTTTTAAAAATTTCTCAGATAGATTGGGGAAGCCGCGCGACTGCTTAACAATGCCGCTCGCAATCATCTAACTTCCTAAGGGGAGTTCAAAAAACCCTACCATTGTTTTTTAAACCGTCTATAAGTCTGAGCGTGTCAGGCGCGTAAGTGCTAGGGGCTTTTAAGGTTACCAATCATCGCGCCCTGATCTGCCTCAGCCGGGATGAAGACTGGTCGCAGGGCAGGGGGGTTTTAGCAGTTTTTTCATCATTTTCACTATCAGGAGCGTCATTATGTCACTAAAAACCACTATTCTCAGTACCGTTGCATCGCTTGCGTTTGCCTGCGTGGCGGCCGCTGCAAACGCACAGCCCATCACCGCAACCAATAGCATGGCCACGACTTCCACCGTAAGTGCCATTGATTATCCGCAGCGGCTGATCACACTGAAAAGCCCGGAGGGCGAACAGGTGACCCTGAAAGTTGGCGAGGTTGTTCGCAATTTTGATCAGATCAAGGTAGGCGACACGGTGAATGCTAAATATACGGAATCTTTAACGCTTTCTCTCGGAACCCCGGGGGAAATGCCGGGCGCTGCTTCCTCCACCACACTTACCCGCGCCCCGGTTGGGTCGATGCCTCAGGGCAAGGTAACAAATACCTTGAATGTTACGGCACTGATTACTGCGATTGATAAGGAAAACCGCCGGGTAACACTGAAAATGCCCAGTGGCCGCGTACTTACGGCGACGGTAGCCCCCGATGTCACCCAGTTTGACAATCTGAAAATAAATGATTCGGTGCATGCGGAATTTACCGAAGCGGTGGCGATTTCGGTAGAGCGGCGCTAGTTCAATTAAACCCGGTATCCGCCAGCTCACTTGATACACGGGCTGGCGGATTTTCTGTCGTGCAGAGGTTACGAAAAGAATCGCTATGCTTATCGATTCACATTGCCATCTGAATTATAAAGAACTTTCAGATACCCCGGGAGTCATCGCACGGGCACGGGATGCAGGGGTGGGGTTGATGCAGACCATCAGTACCAGACGTTCAGACTTTTCTGAAGTTAAAGCTTTAGCTGAGAAGTTTGATTCAATATACTGTTCTATAGGGATTCATCCCCATGAAGCGGGGCCGCATGAAGATATTTCTGAAGCCGAATTGCTACGGGAAGCGGAGCATCCCCGCGTTATCGGTATTGGCGAAACAGGGCTGGATTATTATTATGAACATAGTCCACGATCCATTCAGAAGGATCTGTTTCGTAAGCATATCAATGCAGCGCGAGCATTGGATCTTCCGGTAATTGTCCATTCACGGGATGCGGATGAAGATACGGTGGCGATTCTACAGGAATCTTACCAGCACGCTCCCTTCAAATTCTTAATACATTGCTTTAGCTCAACGAAATATCTTGCTGATGAATCAGTAAAAATTGGTGGTTATATTTCCGTTTCTGGCATCATTACCTTCAGAAAATCTGAGGCTCTGCGCGACGTCGTTCGCGGCGTCCCATTGGAACGATTATTAGTCGAAACAGACGCGCCATATCTGGCGCCCGAACCTTACCGGGGGAAACCCTGCGAGCCATCCTATACAGCACTCACCGCCAGAAAACTTGCGGAAATTAAGGGAATATCAGCAGAAGAACTAGCGCAGGCAACAACCAGCAATTTCCTCCGACTTTTTACGAAAGTCGCTCATTCTAATTTTACTTCCTGACCATCTTCGCTTATAAACATCGACTTGAAAGCTGTCAGATAGAATGTTTATAATCCATAAAGAAAAGCTAGACTTTATTAGCAACGCATCAAATATAATTCAGCGAGATGTTTTGTGTATATAATCCTCAAATTATCCTCTATGCAAAGGTTCCTGCCATGATCCCTGCGCTTCTTCTTAAACAATCACAAGCGACTTCGCTATTATCTGCTCTGTTTATACTCATAATAATGACCCTTGCCACGGTGAATTCGGCGCGTGCCGCGACGCAGGATGATGGCCTTGAGAGACGCATCATTGAAGTACAGGGCATAGCGAGGGAGTTTTTTGTTCATGTTCCGGCAAAAAACATAACAGCAAAAAACCTGCCGGTTCTTTTTGTTCTGCATGGGGGAAAAGGCACTGCACCAGCACGTGCTCGACAGACCGGCATGAACATCATTGCCGATCGCGATGGGTTTATCGCTGTGTATCCGCAAGGCTTGGGTGGATACTGGATAAGTGGACCCAATAGGCCCAAAAATGCGGTGGATGATGTCGCCTTCTTCCGCGCCATGATCGATGCACTGGTTAAGTCCGGCGAAGCGGATCCCGGGCGGATTTATGTCATGGGCGGGTCCAATGGTGGCATGATGACCTATCATCTCGCCTGCGTTATGCCAGAGCGCCTGGCCGCTGTGGCAGCAATTGTTGCTAGTATGCCCGATTCGTTAGCAAAAACCTGCCGCCCCATCCGACCTCTACCGATTCTAATTATGGCAGGCACGGCCGATCCACTTATGCCGTATCAGGGTGGATTAGTAGCACATGGAAAAGGAAAAAGAAAAATTGGTTCTGATCCGGTTATCTCAATTTCGCAAACACTGGATTTATGGCGTAATGCAAATGGCTGCAGTGATAAATTCATCCAGACATCCATTCCTGACCGCGATCCTGACGATGGCATCACCACAGAAATTTATCATTGGACAGAATGTGTCGAAAACACTCAAGTGCAGTTCTACCAGATGCTTGGGGCAGGGCATGGCCTTCCCGGACGATCTGCAAATAAAACTCACCTAGCTCGCCGGATGGGTGGAAATTCAACGAATGATTTTGATTCCAGCGAGGCAAGTTGGGGCTTCCTGCGACAGTTTTCACGGTGAACCATTTTAGCCCTGCCTAAAAAAATTCATAGTTTTACAATGTCTTAATCTATTGTTACATCCATCACATCGCATTTACTGTTATTATTTTCCATAATATATATTATACGATAATCTTATGAGTGAGAAAATTAGCAGACATGACTGATTTAACTGTGCTTTTGCAACTTCTGCCCTGCTTTTTAAAAACCGGTCAGTTGCCAACGATTCTGCCTTCGCGCCAGTCAGCGCCATTTTTCCAGCCTTTCTTCTGCATGCATGGGCCAATAATCCGCATACGCAACCGATCCAGCTCTGCATTATGCTCCGCATCCGGCACCACGAAGACTGATCCTCCCCCACCATAATACATGTTATGGCTGTAGCTCACCTGCGCGGGCTGCCAGCGCCCATTATCATAGAGTGATTGCGGGTAGGTTTTATCTGCCTCCAGACTGCACTGGGCGAAATCGGTTTGATAAAGTGCAGTTTCTCGTAAATAAAACGCCCTGCATTGTTCATATTGCGGTGTACCCATGGCAAGTCCCTGCGCGTTACAATAGACCTGATCCCCCGGTGTACAGGCCACCAGCAGCAGCGGCAGCAAAAGAAGTGTTTTTTTCATGGCCATAACCCCTTGAATTGCAGATGCGCGCCGCGTTAAGGCCGCATCTGTTGTGGTGAAATTTATCCCGCAGCTATTTTCAACCGATCTTTGAAAGGCTCACTGCGCACCTCGCGGGGCAGGTTGAAGGTGACATTTTCCTTCACCACTTCAAATGGCACTACATTGAGAGGGCGGAGGGTTTCCAGAAAGCGGATGACACGTTCAACCAGCAATTCCGGCGCAGATGCTCCCGCCGTCAGCCCCACGCGGGTGACGCCATGAAGCCAGGCAGCATCAATATCCGTGGCATCGTCAATGAGATAGGCGGGGATGCCTGATTCTTCGCCAAGATCGCGCAGCCGGTTGGAGTTTGAGGAATTGCGCGAGCCGACCACCAGCAGCAGTTCCACCTTCTTCGCCAGCTCTTTCACTGCCTGTTGCCGATTCTGTGTGGCGTAGCAGATATCCTTTGTTTCCGGCCCTTCAATCTTGGGGAATTTTGCTTTGAGCGCCGCGATAATGGCGCGTGTATCATCCACACTGAGGGTGGTCTGGGTAACGTAAGCCAGCTTATGTGGATGCGCGACGTGAAGCGCTGCCACATCCGCCTCATTTTCGACCAGATACACGCGCTTCACCCGGCCGCTCGTGCCTTCCACCTCCGGGTGACCGGCATGGCCGATGAGAATAATCTCATACCCCTCGCGCTCATAGCGGATGGCCTGATTATGCACTTTAGTGACCAGCGGACAGGTGGCGTCAATCACCGGCAGCTGGCGCAGTGTTGCTTCGGTTTCAACTTTTTCAGAAATTCCGTGTGCGGAAAATACAGTGATGCCGCCTGTTGGAATTTCCTCCACCTCGCGCACAAACACCACGCCTTTGGCGCGCAAACTCTCCACCACCCAGCGATTATGCACGATCTCGTGTCGCACATAAATCGGCGCACCGTAAAGTGCGAGGGCTTTTTCAACAATCTCAATCGCCCGGTCAACGCCTGCGCAAAACCCCCGCGGCGCAGCGAGATAGATCGTAAGGTGTGATGCGCTGGTTGCCATAAAATGAGCTAAAAAAATGAAACCACAGGTTATATGTTATGCTGCAAGCCGCACATTATCAATCAGCCGCGTGTTGCCAAGCCAGGCCGCCACCAGCAAACGCGCCGGGGTTGGTTTGGAATACGCAGCAAGCGGTGCGAGCGTATCTTCCGCCCGCAGATCCAGATAATCAAGCCGCGTGAACCCGGCCGCAAGGATTTCTTTCGCCGCCAGCCCGAGCATATCTGCAACCAGCCCCCCATTTTGGATATGGGTTGCGGTCTGCTGTAAAATGGCATGAAGTTTCGGGGCGATTTTGCACTCTTTTTCTTCCAGATAACGGTTGCGGGACGACATGGCCAACCCATCGCGTTCGCGCATGGTGGGCACGCCCACGATATTGATATTCATATTCAAATCACTGGCTAAACGTTTAATCAGACAAAGCTGCTGATAGTCTTTTTCGC
>CANHAG010000083.1 GCA_947458525.1 Rhodospirillaceae bacterium
AAGAAGCTTTATTTTGATGTGATTCCGCAGCAGGTGGATGACTACCTGACGCATCTGGAGAAATACCATCAGGGGTCAGGTTCCGGGCTCCAGGTTTCAGGCAAGGAGGCACATGCTGGAGGAGCGTCGCCAGCGCCTCCTCTTACCTCCATTCCTGAAGGGGAGCCGCAAAAAACACTCCCCCCGCAAGCGGGGGGAGCTGGAGGGGGGAATCTTGCGGCCGGTGCTGGTGTGGTAAATCATGTTCCCCCCCTTACGTCCCCCCCGCTTGCGGGGGGGATAGGAGAAGAAGCGAAAGCAGGGGGAGCAGAGGGGGGGAGTCGCACGCCAGCCTCAGGGAGTAAGGCTGCCATGGAATCCCTAACCTCCCGCCTTGATAATCCTGTCTGGCATATTCACGCGGGCAGGCCGCCTGCGCCGGAATCTTCCATCCGTTTCTCGCTGCTGCTTAATCTGGTCTCGGCCTGTAATGCCGAGGATACATCGGTATTATGGGGATTTTTGAAGCGCGAACTGCCTGACGCTACCCCTCAGAATTCCCCTATGCTTGACCAGCTTTGCGGCTATGCGGTGCGCTATTATCACGACTTTGTGAAGCCCACGAAGCAGTTCCGCCCACCCACAGAGATGGAGCGCCGCGCCATGAGCGAACTGCGCGCGTATCTCGCGTCACTTGCGGCAGGGGTTGTGCCTGAAGACATCCAGACCCGCATCTATGAAATTGGCATGGCGCATTACGGCAAGGAAAACTTACGCGACTGGTTCAAGGCCAATTACGAATTGCTGCTCGGGCAATCCCAGGGCCCGCGCATGGGTTCGTTCATTCACCTTTTCGGCGCGAAAGAAACGATCGCTCTCATTGACGTTGCCTTGAAGCGCGACATGGCGGCGTGAAGTAATGCGTGCTTCTTCTCCAATCCCCAACGTCATCGCGAGCACAGCGAAGCAATGACGGAAAACTGACGATGAAAAACCTCTCGGATATCATGCACGGCTACGACGCCTTCCTTATCGATCTCTGGGGCGTGATGCATGATGGCACACAGCTTTACCCCGGCGCTGGCGCAGCGCTTGCAGCGCTTCATGCGGCGGGCAGGCCAGTGGTGTTTCTCTCTAACGCCCCGCGTCAGGCAACAAAAGCCATCGCCACACTCGACCGACTCGGCGTGCCGCGCACTCACTACCATGCGCTGATTACCTCCGGGCAGATCGCGCATGACCGATTAAAGGCGGAAACTGTGTCAGGCCAGCGGCGCTACTATTACCTCGGCCCCTCCAAGGACGAGGATATTCTCGCAGATTTGGAACATTACATAGAAGTGAACACACCGCAGGAGGCTGATTTTGTGCTTAATACCGGGTATGAAGTTGACTTTCAGCCGCACAATGAAATCCTGCCGACGCTGGAGAAACTACTCGCCGCGAAACTGCCGCTGCTCTGCGTCAACCCTGACCTTGAAGTGGTGAAACAGGACGGAACAGAAATGCTCTGCGCCGGATCGGTCGCTGCAGAATATGAGCGGATGGGCGGAGCCGTGACCTATATCGGCAAGCCCCATGCCAATGCGTTTGCGGCCGCGCTCGGCGCACTGCCCGGCGGCACAGCCACAGGCCGGGTGCTGATGATTGGCGATAACCCCGCGACCGATATTGCCGGAGCGAAGGCGGCCGGGATTGACTCCCTCCTCATCACCGGCGGGGTGCTGAAAGTAAAACACGGAAAAATACTTAGCGAGACCGAAGCCCGCCAGATCTGCCCGGCGGCGACGCATATTCTTCCCGCCTTCAGCGGCTAAGTGCCGCGTCGATGGGTGCAAGATTTTCCTCGCTCAGCCAGTTGGTCGCTCCAGCGAAATGTGCAATGACCTTGCCCTCGCGGTCGATGAGGTAGGTCATGGGCAGGGCTTGCCAGGTTAGCGCCTCGCTCACCTCGCCCTTTGCATCCAGCGCCAGATGCGGCAGGGTGAGTTTCTGCTTATCAAAAAAACGGCGCAGCGCCTCAAATGGCAGACTATCAAGCGAAAGAGGAATCACCACCAGCCCCTTGCTCCCGCGCTTTTTCTCAAGCGCATCAAGGGTGGGCAGTTCTTTGAGGCAGGGCACGCACCAGGTCGCCCAGAAATTAAGCAGCACCACCTTGCCTTTGAAATCGGCAAGGGTGACGGCGCCGCCCTGCATTTCGATAGCCCCCGCAGGCGCCGCTATGGGCGGTTTCATGTCAATCCAGCGGTAATAGGGGCTGTCTTTCCCCAGCGCCGGTACTGAAATGATTGCGAGGACGGCGAAAGCCGCTATATGTCTCAGCAGATGCATGGGGCGAGATACTAATGGCAAAGAAAAAAAACACCAAGGCAAATGCGCTGTGGGGTGGGCATTTCAGTGCTGGTCCGGCCGCTGCATTTGCCGAGATCAATCCCTCGATTGACGTCGATCAGCGGCTTTACCGTGAGGACATTCAAGGCTCGCTCGCCCATGTGGAGATGCTGGCCGCGCAGAAGATTATCTCTGCGAAAGACGCAGCGTCAATCAGCAAGGGGCTGAAACAGATTCAAGCTGAAATCGAATCCGGAAAATTCACCTTCACCCCGGCGCTCGAAGATATCCATATGCATATTGAAGCGCGGCTTTCCGAGCTGATTGGCGCAGTGGCCGGCAAGCTGCACACAGCGCGCTCGCGCAACGATCAGGTGGCGACCGATCTCAGGCTTTATTCCCGCCACGCGCTTCGGGCACTGGATGCGGCCTTGCGCGAGTTACAGGCCGCATTACTCGTTCAGGCCGAACAGCACACCGCCACGATTTTGCCGGGCATGACCCATCTGCAACCCGCGCAGCCGATTCTGTTTGCCCATCACCTGCTTGCTTATGTGGAAATGTTCCAGCGCGACCGCACGCGGCTGGAAGATGCCGGTCTACGCATGAATGAATCCCCGCTGGGTGCGGCAGCACTGGCTGGCACCACCTATCCCATTGACCGTGCGCGTACTGCAAAGGCTCTTGGCTTTGCTGCGCCCATGCGTAACTCGCTCGATGCGGTGAGTGACCGCGATTATGTGATTGAGATTCTGGCAGCGCTCTCGCTTGTTGCCATGCATCTATCGCGCCTTGCGGAAGAAATGATTTTCTGGAGCAATCCGCTCGTTGGCTTCATCCGTCTGAGCGATGCATTCACGAGCGGCTCTTCCATCATGCCGCAGAAGCGCAATCCGGATGCGGCGGAGCTGATTCGCGGCAAATCCGGCGGCATCATCGGTGCGCTCAGTGCGCTGCTTATCACCATGAAATCCCTGCCGCTTGCGTATAATAAAGACATGCAGGAAGATAAACGCGCATATTTTCATGCGCTCGACGAAACCCTGCTCATGCTTGCCGCCATGACGGGAATGGTCGCCGATATGCGCGTGCATAAAGACACGATGCGCCGCGCCGCGAGCCGTGGATTTCTGAACGCCACCGACCTTGCCGACTGGCTGGTGCAGACACTTGCCATACCCTTCCGCGAGGCGCATCACCTGACCGGCAAACTCGTACTGCTGGCCGAGAAGAAAAAATGCGGGCTTGAGGAGCTTTCGCTCAAAGAAATGCAAACGGTGCATCCAAAAATCACCAGAGACATTTACCATGCGCTGGCGCTTGAGAATTGCGTGGCACGGCGCAAAAGCGAGGGTGGTACGGCGCCAGAGCGTGTGCGTGCGGCGATTGCAACCGCGAAAAAGGAGTATCTGTGAGACCAGCACTGCTCATGATGTGCGCGGCGTTGCTGCTTACTGCCTGCGGCGTGCAGCGGCCGCTGATTGCACCGCGCGACATTCCCGCGTATGAGGCAAAACGCAAAAAGAAGCAGGAAGATATCCGCCGCTATCAGGAAGAAGAAGCGCTGAAGAATGGGGCACCGCCTGCGCCTGCGCCTGTACCTGTGGGGCAACCCCCTGCCTCTTCCTCGGGGCGGTGATGGATCATTTCTCCTACCGCCAGGGCATCTATCACGCCGAAGGGGTCGCAATCCCGGCGCTTGCCGAAGCCATTGGCACGCCGTTTTATTGCTATTCCAGCGCGACTCTCACCCACCATTACCGCGTATTTCATGATGCGCTTGCTTCGCTCAATCCGCGCATCTGTTTTGCGGTGAAAGCAAACAGTAATCTTGGCGTACTTGCCACGCTCAACCGCCTTGGGGCGGGGGCGGATGTCGTATCAGAAGGCGAGGCTAGACGCGCACTTGCCGCCGGTATTCCGGCAGAAAAAATTGTATTTTCCGGTGTTGGCAAAACGAAAGATGAAATGCGTTTTGCCTTGGAGCAGGGGATTTTTCAATTCAATGTCGAGTCCGACCGTGAGCTGCGGGCACTCTCAGAAGTAGCCACCCATATGGGAGTAAAAGCACCCGTTGCGCTGCGCGTCAACCCCGATGTGGACGCGGCAACGCATGCGAAAATCTCGACTGGAAAAAAGGAAAATAAATTCGGCATCGCCATGGATCACGCGGCGGATGTGTATGCCCTCGCGGCCATGCTGCCCGGTATCAGGGTGGTGGGAATTTCCGTACATATCGGCTCGCAGCTTACCTCGCTTGCCCCTTTCCGCACCGCATACCGCAAGCTGCGCGAGCTGGTGCTGCAACTGCGCGACGCAGGCCACCCCATCACCCGCATCGATCTGGGCGGCGGGCTTGGCGTGCCCTATCTGCAGCGTGACGCTGCACCGCCCGCACCTGCCGAATATGCCGCTATTGTGCGCGAAACCATGGGCGATCTTGGCGCGACACTCATGTTTGAACCGGGGCGGTTGATTGCCGGAAATGCGGGGATTTTAGTCACGCGCGTGCTTTATGTGAAACAGGCGGCGGAGCATCTTTATGTCATCGTCGATGCGGGGATGAATGATCTGATGCGCCCGGCGCTGTATGATGCGCGGCATGAAATTCTGCCCGTGCGCGAGGGCGGCGCATCGCCCACCACACTCACCGTTGCCGGGCCGGTCTGTGAATCAAGTGACGTATTTGCAAAAGACATTTCCCTGCCCCTGCCTGCAGAAGGGGAACTGCTCGCCCTGCGTACTGCGGGAGCTTATGGGGCTTCCATGGCCAATAGTTATAACTCTAGGCTATTGATTCCGGAAGTCATGGTGAACGGTTCAGATTACGCCCTCACCCGTCCGCGCCCGACCTATGACGCGATGCTCGCAGCCGAACAGCTTCCGTGGTGGATGTAGCATAGTACCCGGCAATCTTGCCGGTTGCAAGCCCCACCTGCCTGTGGCAGGTTCGCCCCCATGTGGCGATGGGCGAAACAGGCGATCCTCCATATTTACCGGGCGGGCGATAATCTGGTCGAAAATGACGGGATTGAGCTGGCCGGCTACCTCACATTTCTTGAGCTTCTCTCGCTGTTTCCCTTCCTTGTGATTCTTGTCGCCGTTACCGGATTTATTGGTCAGGGCGAGGCGGGAAGCGGCTTCATTCAGCTGGTCATTAACCACATGCCGGATGCGGCGGTGAATGTGCTCAAACCACGGATTGATGAAATTATCTCTGGCCCGCCTCAGGGGCTGCTTACCCTGTCGATTCTTGGCGCGTTATGGACCTCTTCCTCGGTGGTGGAAGGCTTTCGCACAGTGCTCAACCGCGCCTATCAGGTGAGCGAGCCGCCCACCTATATTCTAAGGCGCATGCTCTCGATGCTGCAGATTATTCTTTTCAGCCTGATTCTGATTGTGGTGATGCTGGTTCTGGTACTGGCGCCGGTAGTGATAGCAAAAATCGAGCATGAAACCGGGCTTGATCTGCCGCCGGAGCTGGCCGCTTTTTTCATGCAGGATTTTTTCTATTTCTCCATCCTCGCCATGTTTTTGATGGTGGCAAGCCTTTATTACTGGCTGCCCAACATCAAACAATCGCTGATTGGCGTGCTTCCCGGCGCCCTGATTGTAGTAGCGGGGTGGATTAGCGGGGCGGCGCTCGTGGTGTTTTATCTCACCAATGTGTCACAGGTGAACCTCATTTACGGCTCGCTTTCGGGCTTTATTGCTACCTTACTGTTCTTTTTTGTCATGAATGTGATTTTCATTTATGGCGCCGAGTTCAACCACGAACTTCTGAAAGCCCTTGGCCGCCGGGTCATCGAGCGTGAACATTCTGACATGTCGCCGGACGAGAAGGTGATAAGTAAGGATTAGATGACCGTTGACAGTTGACCGTTAACGGCTTGCTGCTTTTACAGCGCAAAAATCCTGCCCTGCCAGAGCATTATAAGAAATGCCACGGCAATCGGGATGCCGTAGGGGATGGGTGCACCGGGCATCAGCAGGCGCAGCTTTGGCGCGCGGCGGCGCAGCAGGGCGCGGGATAACAGTAGCAAGAGCGCGAAGAACCCGCCAAGCATGGCCATCAGAAACAGAAATTGTAAGCTGGTGAGGCTCCAGCCCGTCCAGAGCATCAGCACGGT
>CANHAG010000084.1 GCA_947458525.1 Rhodospirillaceae bacterium
CGCTGGGCGGTGGCGAGGATCAGATCTATCGCCTCAAACAGCGCGCGGCGGTTCGGGTGCAACGTATCAAAACACCCGGCGAAGATAAGAGATTCCATCTGGCGACGATTGAGCACAGTCGCATCCACCCGGCCTGCAAAATCAAAAATATCGGTAAATTTTCCGCCTTCTTCGCGGGTTTTCACAAGTGCGGCCATGGCCGCTGCGCCCACATTTTTGAGTGCGGCAAGCCCGTAGCGCACGGCAAGCGTGCCGCCCTCACCCGCTTCCACGCTGAAATATACGTCAGACGCGTTGATATCCGGCGGCAGAAGCGCAATGCCGCAGCGTTTCACTTCCTGCCGGAATTCGTTCAGCTTATCAGTTGAAGCGATTTCGTACGTCATGGAAGCCGCAAGAAACTCAACCGGGTAATTGGCCTTGAGATAGGCCGTCTGGTAAGCAATCACCGCATAGGCGGCAGCGTGGGATTTATTGAAGCCGTAGCCCGCAAATTTCGCCACGAGATCGAAAATTGAGCTCGATTGCGTATCGCTCACACCGTTTTTTTGCGCTCCTTCCACAAAAGCAGCGCGCTGAGCATCCATCTCGCTTTTGATTTTCTTACCCATCGCGCGGCGCAGCAAATCTGCCGACCCCAGCGTATAGCCTGCCATGACTTGCGCGATTTTCTGCACCTGCTCCTGATAAATAATCACGCCGTAAGTTTCTTTTAGCACGCCCTCCAGCATCGGGTGCAGATAATCCGGCCGCTCGCGCCCGTGCTTGCGCGCAATATAGGTGGGGATGTTATCCATCGGCCCCGGGCGGTAGAGCGCACCAAGCGCAATCAAATCCTCCAGACAATCGGGCTTGAGTTTGCGCAGCGCGTCCTGCATGCCGGCGGATTCAAACTGGAACACGCCCAGCGTTTCAGCTTTTGCAAGCAAGCGGTAGGTCGCGGCATCATCATAAGGAATGCGGCTTAAGTCTACCGCAATGCCGCGCATTGCCAGAAGCTCCACCGCGCGCTGTAAAATGGTAAGGGTGCGCAGCCCCAGAAAGTCGAACTTCACGAGCCCCGCTTCTTCGGCATATTTCATCGAATATTGCACCACCAGCATGTCGGATTTCGGGTCGCGGTAAAGTGGCACGAGGTCAACAAGCGGCCGGTCAGCAATCACCACCCCCGCCGCATGGGTGGAGGCGTGGCGGTAGAGTCCCTCAAGCTTGAGCGACAGCGAGGCCAGATGCTCGGTGGTTTCATCTTCCTTGATAGCCTGAGCCAGCAGTGGCTCGATGGTGATGGCCTCGGCCAGTGTGACGGGAGCGGCCGGATTATGCGGCACCAGTTTAGAGATACGATCCACCTGCGCATAGGGAAGTTGCAGCACGCGCCCTACATCCCGCAGCACCGCGCGCGCCTGAAGCTTACCGAAAGTGATGATATGGGCGACACGATCCGCCCCATATTTTTTCTGCACATAGTCAATCACCTCGTCGCGCCGATCCTGACAGAAATCCACGTCGAAATCGGGCATGGAAATACGTTCAGGGTTAAGAAACCGCTCGAAAATGAGGCCGAAACGTAACGGGTCAAGGTCGGTAATCAGGAGCGCCCAGGCAACAACAGAGCCAGCGCCGGAGCCACGGCCGGGGCCAACCGGAATTCCTTGCGCTTTCGCCCAGGTGATGAAATCCGACACGATGAGGAAGTAGCCCGGAAATTTCATGGTGATGATGACATCCAGTTCAAATTCCAGCCGCTCTTCATAGGTGCTGGTAATGGCCGCGCGCGCGGCGTCGTCCATTGCTTCGGTGTAAACATGAGCCTTCAGCCGATCACGCAGGCCGGCGCGTGCTTTTTCGCGCAGCGCGTCAGATTCGCTTAAGGTCTCACCCGCCTCATTTTTCATTTCAAACCCGGGCAGAATCGGCGAACGCGAGGGCGAAAACACATGGCAGCGGCGGGCAATCGCCAGCGTATTTTCAATCGCTTCAGGAATATCGCGGAAGAGATGGCGCATCACCTCCGGCCCTTTGAAGTGATATTCCGGATTAAGGCGCGGGCGGTTATTTTCCGAGACAAACCGACCCTCCGCCACGCAACGCAGCGCATCATGCGCCTCGAACATCTGGTTTTCTGCAAAATAAATATGATTGGTGGCAACAAGCGGGATATTTTTCGCAAGCGCCAGATCAATCTGCGCCCGTTCAATCTGTGCTTCCTCCTGCCGGCCATGGCGGGTAAGCTCGATATAAAGCCTGTCGCCAAACGCCGCATGCAGTTGCGTTAGCAGTGCTTCCGCATCCGCCCGGCGGGCATTCAGCAGCGCTTTGCCAAACCCACCGGTAATACTGCCCGTGAGTGCCACGAGGCCTTCGGCTTTGGCGAAAAGTTCCTCATACCGGATCAGCGGTGCCTGCCCAAGTGCCGGGGCGGTATAGGCCGCGCTCACCAGCTGAAGCAAATGCTGATAGCCGCGCTCGTCTTTCGCCAGTACTGCGAGTTTATCCGGCTCCTGCCTGATCCCGCTTGCGCCATGGGTTTCAGTACCATACGGCACGAGAGACAAGGTGCAGCCGATAATCGGCTGGATACCCGCTTTTACAGCGGTTTGTGAAAATTCCAGCGAGCCGAAAAGATTGGCCTCATCCGTAAGCGCCAGTGCCGGCATGTTGGTTTTTTTCGCAAGCTCAACAAGCGCAGAAATTTTGATGGCCGAGGCCAGCAGCGAATAATCGCTATGGGCGCGAAGATGGACAAACCCGCTCATTTCGCCGCAACATAAGGGATGATGGCGCCCTCTTTCAGGGTGATGATGCGATCCATCTTCCCCGCCAGCTCGTGGTTATGGGTAACAAGCAGCACCGCCGAACCCTGATCGCGCGCCGCATCGCAGAACAGCTTGAACACCACGGCAGCGGTCGCAGGGTCGAGATTGCCGGTCGGCTCATCTGCCAGCAGTAATTTCGGCGCATGGACAAGCGCGCGCGCAATCGCCACACGCTGCTGCTCACCGCCCGACATTTCACTGGGCAGATGCTCCGCGCGGTCTTTAAGCCCCAGCTTTTCGAGCAGCGCGTTAGCGCGGGCGGTGGCCACGCCCGGATTTTTCCCGGCAATAAGAAGCGGCATCATCACATTTTCGCGCGCAGAAAGCTCCGGCAGCAGATGGTGAAACTGGTACACAAAGCCTATCGCGCGGTTGCGTAAACCCGTGCGCACCGCATCGCTGGCTCTGGCAGCTTCGACGCCATCAATCGTAATCTCGCCATTTTCAGGCTTATCGAGCAGTCCCGCAATTTGCAGCAGCGTGGTTTTGCCCGCACCCGAAGGGCCGATGAGCGCCACCATCTCACCCGCCGCAAGGGTGAGGTTCGCGTTCTTTAACACCTCAAGACGCCCACCCGCAGACTGATAAGCGCGGGTGATGGAATGCATGGAAAGTACTGAACTAGTCGTCACGCAGCACCTCCACCGGGTCGAGCCGTGAGGCCTGCCGCGCGGGGTAGATGGCGGCGACAAGCGCAATCACGAGCGAAGCAATCAGAATCACCATTACTTCCTGCGGGTCGGTCTTCGTGGGAAGACGGGAGAGAAAATAAATATTTTCCACCAGAATTTCCTGTCCTGTCGCCGCTTCCACCAGCCGCTTCAACCGGTCGATATTCTGAGCCAGCACCAGCCCCAGCACCAGACCGCTTACCGTGCCCACCATGCCGATCCAGAAGCCGGCATAAAGAAAAATACGCTCTATCATGCCGCGACTGGCGCCCATGGTGCGCAGAATCGCAATATCGCGGCGCTTTTCTTTCACGAGCATGACAAGGCTTGAGATGATATTGAACGCCGCCACAAGAATAATGAGGGTGAGAATCACCACCATCACATTACGCTGGACAAGCAGCGCCTGAAAAACGGTGGCATTGCTCTGCTGCCAGTCGCTCACGCGGTATTCGTCACCAAGGGTGGTGCGAATTTCTCCCGCAATTGCCGTTGCCGTATCGGGATTTTCCACCATCACCTCGAGATTGGAAATAGAATTCGGATGTTTGAAATAAACGCGCGCCTCCTCAAACGGCATCACAATCAGGCTGCCATCATACGCATGCATACCGAAATCAAGCAGGCCGGTGATGGGATAAGATTTCATGCGCGGAATAAGCCCTGCAATCGTCGCCTGACCTTGCGGCGAAATGAGGGTAATTTCATCCCCCACCGCCAAACCCAGACTGCGCGCAAGGCGGTGCCCCACCATCACCCCTTCATTATCGCGCGGCCCCGCCCAATCTCCGGCTTTCAGCGCATCCATGAACAGCGGACGCAGCGCCAGCGTATCCCACGGCAGCGCAACCACCAGCGCGCCCAGCGCCCGGCCGCGATAGGTCGCCATGACCTGCCCTTCGATTTTAGGGGTGATGCTGGTAATGCCCGCGAGATTCGCAAGCGAGGATTTTACCGATTCATACTCCGTAAACGGCGCGTAGGCGGTTTCGATGGTAACATGCCCGCCAATGCCGATGAAGCGCTGGGTCATATCCGCACGTATGCCATTCATGAGCGACGTTACAAGAATGAGCGTAGCCACCCCGAGCGCCATGCCGATAATCGCAAACCAGCTGGTGAGCGAAATAAAACCCCGCCGCGCCCTGAGATAGCGCTTCGCCAGCATGCGTTCGAGGCGTTTCACCGGCGCGCCTCCTTAGTCCGGCGGGCGATCATCTCCACCGCTTCCGCCTCGGCCAGTTCCGTTTTCTCACCCGTGCGGCGGTATTTCACCTCTACCTGCCCGGCCGCCACCCCGCGCGGCCCCACCACCGCCTGCCATGGCAGGCCGATCAGATCCATGCCTGCAAATTTTGCTCCGCCGCGCTGATCGGTATCATCATAAAGCACGCGCAGGCCGCGCGCTTCCAGTGTACGCGTGAGACGTTCAGACGCGGCATCACACGCCGCATCGCCACTGCGTAAATTGATGACCCCTACGTCAAACGGCGCGACAGATTCCGGCCAGATAATGCCGTTTGCGTCATGGCTTGCCTCAATAATCGCGCCCACAAGACGCGAGACACCAATGCCGTATGTGCCCATTTCTACGCGGATTTCCTTACCCTGAGCATCCGTCACATTCACCTGCATGGCATCCGTATATTTACGCCCGAGGAGGAAAATATGCCCCACCTCAATGCCGCGCGCGGTACGCAGGCGATCCACAGGCAACCCACAGGTTTCGGGCTTGTGCATCTCATCCGCCGCGGCATAGAGCGCGCGCATTTCTTCGCCGCTCATCACCCGTGTGCCGCTGCGAATCTCGTCAAACGCCGCGTCATAGTAAACCTGACTTTCACCCGTTTCCGCGAGCACCTGAAATTCGTGGCTCAGGCTTCCGCCAATCGCGCCGGAATCAGCGGCGACCGCAATCGCGGTGAGGCCAAGCCGGGAGAAAATCGCGTGATATGCATCATACATCGCGCTATATTCGCGCCTGGCATCTTCAAGGTTCATGTGGAAGGAATAGCCGTCTTTCATCAGAAATTCGCGGCCGCGCATGACACCAAAACGCGGGCGCACCTCGTCGCGGAATTTCCATTGAATCTGATAAAGATTAAGCGGCAGCTGACGGTAAGTGGTGACATTGCTACGGAAGATATTGACGATCATCTCCTCGCATGTGGGGCTATATAGCAGCTCGCGCTCGGCGCGGTCATTAAACCGCAGCATCTCTTTGCCCAGCGCCTCGTAGCGACCGGATTCTTTCCACAGATCCGTCGGCTGTAGCGTTGGCATGAGCAGCCGCACACACCCGGCTTTATCCAGCTCTTCCGCCGTGATGCGCTCCACCTCCTCCAGCACACGCAGGCCGAGGGGCAGCCAGCTGTAAATCCCGGCCGCTTCCTGGCGGATCATTCCGGCACGCAGCATCAGCCGGTGCGAGAGAATCTGCGCCTCTTTGGGATCTTCTTTAAGGAGCGGCAGAAAATAACGGGACAAGCGCATGGCGGACTCATGGGTTAGTGGTGGCGCGCACTATGCCAGCCCGGGTGCAAAATTCAATGGGGGATTCGTGGATATGCAATTTATAGTAAGATTTCTGATTCCGGTTGTCAGCGCAATCTGCTAGCACTCTGCTAGGGCCTTCAGGAGGAATCATGCTCATCACCCAGAAAACCGTCATCGGCAAAGAGGAATGGTGCTCACTGCCTGACCTAAACCTTCCTGCCATCAAAGCGCGGATTGATTCGGGCGCGCGCACCTCGGCACTGCATGCGGAAAATATCCATATCTATAAATCGCGCGGCGATCACTGGGTGCGGTTTGACATTAACCCGCTGCAGAAAGATCGCCGCACGGTGGTGCATTGCCGCGCCCCGCTGGTGGAGGAGCGGGATGTGAAATCCTCAAGCGGCCATACCGAGCGCCGCCCGGTGATTGAAGCCAGGCTCAA
>CANHAG010000085.1 GCA_947458525.1 Rhodospirillaceae bacterium
CAAAATAATGATGCTCGGGCGTAGCAGAAGCCACGAAAAACCGCGCCCGCTCAGCAGGCGTAAACCGGGCGATAAATTCCGGCCCCACCTCATAGCTTTTTTGTGCAATCGTCGGGCCGATTATGGCGTGAATTTCACCCGGGCGTGCTCCCAGTTGCTGCATCGCCCGCACGGTGTTTTCAAGAATACCGCCGGTAGCGCCCTTCCACCCCGCATGCGCCGCGCCGATGACACGGGCGGCAGCGTCATAAAACAGCACCGGCGCGCAGTCCGCGGTGAGAATGCCAAGCATGAGGCCGGGCGTTTTCGTCACCAGCGCATCTGCTCTGGGGCGTTCAGCGAAGGGGGCTTCTGCCATCACTACTTGGGCGGAATGTATCTGATGCAAGGTTAGAAGCTGCTTAGGCAAAACGCCAAAATGCGCGGCGGCGCGGCGGCGGTTTTCTGCCACATGTTCGTGCCTATCACCACTGCCCGGGCCACAATTCAGTGCCGCATATATTCCCGTGCTCACCCCGCCTTCACGGGTGAAAAATCCTGCGCGGATGGCAGCCGGGGCGGAAACTGCGATCGTCTTCATCATTCAAACCCCGGCATTCCGCGAACGTGGTCGGAGGTGACGGCCAGTACTTTGAACAACTCTCCCATGGCCTGGGGGGAGATAAGCCGATCGAGCCCTGCAGCAATGGCAGTGCGCTGCGCATCAGATGCGTTACGCTGCAACATTTCCGCGCGCAATGTTGCGCCCAGTCTGGTGAGGTAAAGCCCCTGCGGCACCGGCCCATAAATGGCAAGCCCGCTTTCTTTTGCAATGGCGGCGAGCGAGGGGAAATCGACATGCGCCGTAAGATCCGCCTCGCCGGGATCTTTCAACACCGGGTGGAACTGGTGGGCTTTAACCGCCTGCAGCGTGTCGTGATACGCCTCGCCAAGATAGCCGTAATCAATAAGGAGCGCCGCCCCGCCATGCGCGGCGATACGCCCGGAGAGCTGCCGCATCACGCTGCGGGCGGCGGGGCATTGTTCCATCACCGTGCCGGGGGGGATTTTACTGCCGCTTTTTGCAAGCGCGAGGCTTGGCTGCGCCAGCACATAATCAAGCGTTTGCCGCGTGTCATTCCAGTAAATACGCCGCTCGCAGATGCCTTCTTCCGTCATCACATACTGGCGGATGGGCAGGGCATCAAAAAACTCATTCGCTACGAAAAAAATTTTATTTTCGGGCAGTTCTTCGACGGATTCGAGCCATTCCATACGCGGATGAGCGTCCCGCAATTTCAGATATTGCTGATGGGCAAGCACGGGCGAAGTTTCAATCATGTGAATGGTGATGCTCTCATGAAACCCGCGAATGTTTTTCGTTGCCCGCAGCAGATCCGCCATCAGCGTGCCGCGGCCGGGGCCAAGCTCGGCAAGGCTTATCGGCCCGCCCCCCATGCGCTGCCAGAGATCGGCCAGCGCCACCCCCAGCATTTCACCAAAGATCTGCGAAATCTCGGGCGAGGTGATGAAGTCACCCTTGAGCCCCAGCGGGTCGCGCTTCTGGTAATAGCCATGCTCCGGATGACCAAGGGCGAGTGCCATATAATCGGCAACCGATATGGGGCCTTCGGCGGCAATTTTCTCGCGAATGATATGCAGCAGTTCGGACATGGCTAAGATGTGCTTGTTTTGTCCTTCCCGCGCAAGCGGGAAACGCATGGTCACGGCAGGCCTTCAAGGCATGAAACAGGGTGGCCTCATGCCGTCCGGATCAATGCAGGCCTTTTTTCTTGAGCCGCTGCTGGATCACCCATTGCTGTAAGATGGTGAGCGTGTTGTTCCATGCCCAGTAAATGACAAGCCCCGCCGGGAAGGAGGCAAAGAGGAACAGGAACACATAGGGCATATAGGTGATGACGGCGGCCTGAATTTCATCCGTCGGTTTCGGGTTGAGGCGCTGCTGAATCACCATGGTCAGACACATGATGAGCGGCCAGATACCGATCATGAGGAAGCCCGGAACATCCCACGGGAAGAGACCGAAGAAATTGAAAATCGTGGTGGGGTCGGGGGCGGAGAGATCCTGAATCCAGCCGAAAAACGGCGCATGGCGCATTTCAATCGTGACATACAGCACTTTATAGAGCGCAAAAAACACCGGAATCTGAACCAGAATCGGCAGACAGCCCGACATGGGGTTGACTTTCTCGCGCTGATACATGGCCATGATTTCTTTCTGCATCGTGAGCCGGTCGTCTTTATAGCGCTCCTGCAGCTCTTTCATTTTGGGGGTGAGCAGCTTCATCTGGCTCATGGCGGTGTAGGATTTGTTGGCCAGCGGAAACATGACCAGCTTGACGAGAATCGTGAGCAGCATGATGGCAATGCCGAAATTGCCCACGAGCGAATGGAAGAAGCTCAGCAGCTGGAACATCGGCTTGGTAAGGAAATAGAGATAGCCGAAATCCACCGCCCGGTCGAAGAGGGGAATCTGGTATCTTGCCGCATAAGCATCGAGCAGCCGCACCTGTTTGGCGCCTGCAAAAAACCGCAGCGTCACCGTATGGGTCTTGCCCGGATCTACGGTGAAGGGCATGCCCATCAGATCAATCTGGTAGCGGTCTTCGCCGTTTTGCCCCACATGGCGGAAATGCGCGTCAAACTGCGCGTCTGGCCCCGGAATGATAGCGGTTAACCAGTATTTATCGGAAATACCGATCCAGCCTTTGGCGGCCTTAAACTGTTGTGCCCCGTCTTCGCGCAGCGTTTCATAGCTGATTTCCTGAAGCTCGTTATTGATCACCCCAATCGGCCCCTCAAACAGAATCATCAGGTGGTTGGCTGTATCCGCATAGGTGCGGTGAATCAGCCCGTAAGGGTTGAAGGTCAGGGATTCCGCCGTATCATTTTTCACCGCAAGCGTGACGGTGAACATGTAATGCTCATCCATGGCGATGGATTTTTCGAACGTCACCCCTTCGCCATTTTCCCAGGCGAAAGTCACGGGGTGGTCTGGGCTCAGACCGCGCCCGCCGGCCTGCCAGAGGGTTCTGGCATCAGGCGTGGGGATGGCGGGGTCGGCACTTAAAAATCCGAATTCGGCGAAATAAGGCGACTCCGTCCCGCGTGGGCTGAGCAGCCGCACTTCCGGCGAATCCGGCGCGAGGCTGACGCGGTAACGGGCAAGGGTGAGATCATCAAATCGTGCACCGGCAAGATTGAGCGTGCCATGCAGCGCGTCTGAGCGCAGCGGTGTGCGCGGCGATTCTTCCGGCGCCACCACTTCCACCGGCTCTACCCGCGTGGCCACCTTCGGCATTACCGCCTTGTGGCGGCCTGCCTGCTCGGCTTCTGCGGCGCGCAGCGCTTCCATCCGCGGCCGCTCGTAAAAATACTGCCAGCCGCCCATGATGGCGGTGGCCAGCACCAGTGCGATGATGAGGTTTTTCAGTTCCGGCCCGTGATGTTGGCCATGGGGATGGTGGGAAAACATAAGCTCCGCGCGTTATTCCGGTACGTTATCAATGCCCGAACCGCCAAGAGGATGGCAGCGGGCAAGGCGTTTTAAGGCAAGCCACCCTCCGGCGCAAGCCCCATGTCGGCGAATGGCCTCGGCGGCATAGTCTGAACAGCTGGGCATAAACCGGCAGCTGGGCGCCATGAAGGGCGAAATCATGAGCTGATAGGCGCGGATGAGGCCGCGCAAGATGGCCAGCATCAGACGCTGGGGCAGGGGGGTAAGGTATATCTTATCCATACAATCTCCGCAGTGCCATGACCAGCTCCTGCCGCAGCTTCTCGTAAATGATTTTTTCTGCTCCCGCCCGGCCGATCAGCACATAATCAAACCCGGCACGGGCATGGTGCGGCCAGAGCTCCCCGACCAGCGCGCGCAGGCGGCGCTTGATACGGTTGCGGGTGACAGCATTGCCGCAGGTTTTACTCACCGTAAACCCCACCCGGCAGGCGGTCATCGAGGGGGAAGGGCTTGGAATAACGCGCAGAATCACCCCGGTCGTCACCTGTTTCCGCCCCTGATTCGCCCGCAGAAAATCGGCGCGGCGGGTGATGCGCGTTACGTCAATCGGTAAAGAGGAATTGCCTGACATTGCAGGCGCGACGCCTTACGCCGTCAGCACTTTGCGCCCCTTGGCGCGGCGGGCAGCCAGCACCCGGCGGCCACCAACGGTAGCCATACGCGCACGAAACCCATGCCGGCGCTTGCGGACGAGCTTGCTCGGTTGATAGGTGCGTTTCATCGGCCACTCCTTCGGTCGTTAGGGGCGGACTTCCTAGAGGGGTTTGTATGCACTGTCAAGCCTTTCGCGGTGTCAGTAATCGCGCTTGTAACTGGGCGACAGCCTGATAGATTCTGCTTATGTTTGCCAATTTACGTTATTTCTCAATCATCAGCCTGATCGTCATCGGGGTGGGCGCCTGGGTGCTGGGCATGATGCTGACCCGTGTCATCAGCGGGGATTTTATTGTTCAGCAGGAAATACAGCAACAAGCCACTATTGATAGTTTCACCCAGGCCATCTGGCGCGTCAATGTAGTGCCGGGACAACCGCCAGATGCCGTGGCGGCCGCCCGCATCCAGCAGCAGGCCGCACAGTTTTTTGCCCGCCAGCCACTCGTCAAGGTGACTATCTTCTCACCCGACGTGACCCGGCTTTATTTCGGCTCCACCCCCGCTTATGTCACGACGGACGGCACCGCCCGCGTCACGCTGTTTGATGTATCCAGTATTCAGCGCAGTCAGTCGGTGCGGCGCGTGCTTAAGGGCGTGTTTCTAACCGGCAGCCCGGAGGCGAATCAACCCAGAACCATGCTGCAGAGCATTGTGCCCATCACCCGCGAGGGGTTCAGCGCCCAAGCCCGCGCCCGGTGCGCGCAGCCGGCAACGGCGGTCGCGGCGGAATGTGCGCCGGAAGCGCTTGTTGAGATATACACCGACCTCACCCCGCTGATGGCGCGGCTTACCCGCCTGCATTATATTGTGAGCGGATCAATCATCGCCACGTTTTTACTGCTGATTGGCATTTTGCTGCTCACCGTCATGCGGGCGGAGGCGATTATCGCACGCCAGCATGAGGTGAATCTGGAACTGACCGCTGCGGCCAGCGCGGCCGAGTCACAAAGCCGCGATAAATCACAGTTCCTCGCCAATATCAGCCACGAGCTGAGAACGCCGCTCAATGCGATTATCGGGTTTTCGGAAATCATCAAGAACGAGGCGGGGCACCTCTTGAGCGAGAGCCACCAGAGCTTCATCAGCGATATTCATAACTCCGGCAAACATCTGCTCAGCCTGATTAATGACATTCTCGATTATTCCAAGGCCGAGGCCGGGAAACTGCAGGTGGACTGGATCGAGAGCGATATGGGGAAAATCATCCGCAACAGTCTGCGCATGGTGATGCCGCGTGCAGAAGCCGCGCAGGTGACGCTGGTGGAAGACGTGCCCTCAGAGCCTATGGTGGCGGTGACAGACGGCAAAAAACTGAAGCAGGTGCTGCTGAATCTGCTGTCCAACGCGGTGAAGTTTACCCCCGCCGGGGGCGAGGTACGCTGCGCGCTATGGGAAGATATCACGACCCACCAGATCGTGATTCAGGTGAAAGATACCGGCATTGGCATTGCGCCCAAGGATATCTCGAAGGTGATGATGCCGTTCGGTCAGGTGGACAGCGCCTTGTCGCGCAAATATGAGGGCACGGGGCTTGGCCTGCCGCTGGCACGCAAATTCGTTGAGCTGATGGAAGGCAAATTCACCATCGAGAGTGAGCTGAACCGGGGCACTACCATTACCATTCATTTACCCAAAGCACCCCGAAACTGGGATGCATCTAACGAAGGGGGCAGTGATGTCGCAACAGCCAAGGGCAGTGAAACGGCGTAGTGTTACCGATATCGCGGCCGCGAAGGGTGCCACGCCGCTGGTGGCGCTTACCGCCTATACCGGGCCAATGGCGGAGCTGCTTGACCCTTACTGCGATATTCTCATGGTGGGCGATTCGCTGGGCATGGTGATTTATGGCTATGCCAGCACGCTGAACGTCACCCTCGCGCAGATGATTGCGCATGGCGAGGCCGTTGCGCGCAGAAGTGCCGCCGCGCTCGTGGTGGTGGATATGCCCTTTGGCAGCTATCAGGCCTCGCCCGAAGCGGCGTTTCGCAGTGCCTCCGCCATCTTGCGCCGCACCGGCGCACAGGCAGTGAAGCTTGAAGGCGGGCGCGAAATGGCCGAAACCATCGCGTTTCTGGTGGCGCGCGGTGTGCCGGTGATGGCACATATCGGGCTTATGCCGCAGCATGTGCATCAGCTGGGCGGGTTCAAGGCACAAGGTAAGGAAGCGGCACGTCAGGAGGAAATTCTGGCAGATGCAAAGGCGGTAGAAGCCGC
>CANHAG010000086.1 GCA_947458525.1 Rhodospirillaceae bacterium
CCGGTCACTTGCGTGACAAGGCGCGAGGCGCGCATGATATATTCCGTTTTCACCCCGCAGGTGACGCCGTAAACATCTTTGCGAACGTTCAGCGCCATCACCACTTCCTCAAGGCTGGCATTGCCCGCGCGCTCGCCAATGCCGTTGATGGTGCATTCAATCTGCCGCGCCCCGGCTTTCACTGCGGCGAGGGAATTCGCGGTTGCGAGCCCCAGATCATTCTGGCCATGGAAACTGAAGATCACGTGTTCCGCACCCGGCACTTTGCCCATCACATGGGTGAACATTTTCGCAATCGTTTCGGGCGTGCCGTAGCCCACCGTATCCGGCAGGTTGATGGTCGTCGCACCCGCTTTGATGGCCGCCTCCACCGCGCGGCAGAGAAAATCAAGCTCGGTGCGCGTCGCATCCATCGCGCTCCATTCCACATTATCGGTAAAGCTGCGGGCAAGCGTCACCGCGTCGCGAATCACTTCAATGGCCTGATCCTGCGATAGCTTGAACTGGTGCGTCAGATGAATCTCGCTCGTGCTCATGAAAGTGTGAATGCGCGGGCGGCGGGCGGGTTTCAGCGCTTCGGCTGCGCGGCGGATATCGGCTTCTTTCGCGCGCGCCAGTGAACAGACAACGGCGTTCTGGGTCACTTCGGCAATGGCTTTGACCGCTTCAAAATCACCATCAGATGCCATGGCGAACCCGGCCTCAATCACATCCACCCCCATCGTGTCGAGCAGCTCGGCGACGAGGAGTTTTTCCTCCCGCGTCATGCTCATGCCGGGGGACTGCTCGCCATCGCGCAAGGTGGTGTCGAAGATGGTAACGCGGGGTGCGTGGCTCGTGACTCGAGACTCGTGGCTCATGACGCAATCCTTACATCTAATTTGGCAATTAATGCACGCAACATGCGGCTGACAGCATCTAATTCTTCGGCCAGTTCGGGTAGTCTGGAAACATCCATATACTCTAGAGATTCAGCGAGCAAATACTGGGTTTCCAGTTCGCCGACAGAACCTAAAGCCACCGATAAAAACTGCTTATACTCTTTTGTGGAATGGCGATTGAACCCTTCTGCGATATTCGATGGAATCGACACGGCTGCCCGCCGCATTTGCGGCACTAATCCAAAGCGCTCATCCGAGGGAAAATTCTTTGTATGCTCATAAACCAGCTTCGCGAGTTTCATGCTGCGTTGCCACACATTCAAATCTTTGAAGTTGATTATTTCACGCGTCACGAGTCACGAGCCCCGAGTCACTATCTCTACGCCGCATCCACCAGCTTGTTCTTGGCAATCCAGGGCATCATATCGCGCAGCTTTCTGCCGACCTGTTCGATTGGGTGTTTTGCCGATTCCTCACGGAATTTTTCGAGTTTATGGGCGCCTTGAACCGCGCGGTCGGCAATGAATTCGCGCGCGAATTTGCCCGATTGAATATCGGCCAGCACCCGCTTCATTTCCCGCTTTGTCTCCTGCGTGATGATGCGCGGGCCGGTGACGTAATCGCCATATTCAGCAGTATTGGAAATGGAATAGCGCATATTCGCCATGCCACCTTCATAGAGCAGATCCACGATTAACTTGGTCTCATGCAGACATTCGAAATAGGCCATTTCGGGGGGATATCCGGCCTCAACCAGCGTCTCGAACCCGGCCTGAATCAGGTGGGTGATACCGCCGCAGAGCACGGCCTGCTCACCAAATAAATCGGTTTCGCATTCGTCCTTGAACGTAGTTTCGATAATGCCCGAGCGCCCGCCACCCACGCCGGAAGCATAAGACAGCGCAATGTTAAGCGCCTGGCCGGAAGCGTCCTGCGCAATTGCCACAAGGCACGGCACGCCGCCGCCTTTTTTATATTCGCTGCGCACCGTATGGCCGGGGCCTTTAGGGGCGACCATGAATACGTCCATATCCGGCCGCGCCTTGATAAACTGGAAGTGATAATTAAACCCGTGGGCAAACGCGAGTGCCGCACCTTTTTTGATATTCGCTTCAATCTGCGTATAAATATCGGCCTGAAATTCGTCGGGCGCGAGAATCATCACCACGTCCGCGTCTTTCACGGCTTCCGCTGCTTCCATCACCTTGAAGCCCGCCGCGCGCGCTTTAGCAGCCGTGGCGGAGCTGGCGCGCAGGCCAATCGTGATGTCTTTCGCGCCTGAATCCTTAAGGTTCAGGGCATGGGCATGGCCTTGCGAGCCATAACCAATAATGGCAATTTTTTTGCCCTTGATGAGGGCTTGGTCACAATCTTTATCGTAATAGACTTTCATAAGATTCTCCTTTGCGCCCTGCTCGGCCTACTGGCCTCCCATTGGCGCGCCGCTTCGCGGGCTCATGGCTGACTCGCGCTACTGCGCTCGTATGACGGGAAAACTCTTTTAGCTGAATTCAAAAGAAATAGAAGCCCTAAATTCCTTTTTTCCCTCTGGCCACACTTGCCACCCCCGTGCGGCAGACTTCGGTGAGGCCGAGCGGGCGCATCAGGTCAATAAAGCTATTCACTTTTTCGCTCGTGCCGGTGATTTCAAACACGAAGCTCTCTATCGTGGTATCGACCGGCTTGGCGCGGAAAATATCGGCGATTCTGAGCGCCTCGACGCGTTCTTCGCCCTTACCCACCACTTTCACCAGCGCCAGCTCGCGCTCCACAAACGGGCTTTCGGTCGTGAGGTCATGTACCTTATGCACCGGCACCATGCGCTCCAAGAGCGCTATGATATGCGCTACTTTGCGCGCCGAACCACGGGTGACAATGGTGATGCGCGAAAGGTGTTTTTTAACATCCACCTCCGCCACGGTGAGCGACTCAATATTATAGCCGCGGCTTGAGAATAACCCCACCACGCGGTTCAGCACGCCAAATTCATTATCGACCAGCACGGCCAGAATATGCCGCTCTTCAAGCGGTTTTTCCTGGGCAATATCATAGACGATATCGAGGGATTCCTGGGTCATGCGACTATCTCATCAGCCTTAGTTTTGCTGTCATCCCGGGCTTGTCCAGGGATCCCCCGCCTCTCGCCGTGATCAGTATCTGATGACGGGGTAATCGCAGAGGCAAGGCTCCCTGCCGACAAATTCGTGTAAAGATCGATCCATTCCGGATTCATACGCGATATTGCCTCACATTTTATGGGTCGCGCCCAGTGTTTAATACGTTTTTCCTGCAAGATTGCCAATTCGATACTGCCAAAACAATCGTAATACAAGAGTTTGTCAACATTGTAGCGATAGGAAAATCCCTTGATCAGCTTATTCTTATGCTCCCACACTCTGCGAATCAGATCATTGGTTACGCCAACATAAAACACGTTGTGATGCAGGTTGCCGAGTATATACACATAAAATATTTCCGCCATTTTCGCCTCCTTACACCGGCAATTCCCTGCTACTTCCCGAGACCTTGCTTCAGGGGATCCCGGTATTGCTCGCGCAAACCGGGATGACGCCCAAGAACGGGGTGACGCAGTAATGCTCACACCTGATTCGTATCCAGCACGCGGCTGGGTTCTTCGGGCCCGAGCACCAGCTCGTGATGCGCGGCGCCGGCGGGGATCATGGGGTAGACATTCTCATTCGGGTCCACCCAGCAATCAAAGAGCACGGGGCCTTTATGGTCGAGCATTTCGCGCAAGGCCGCGTCAAGTTTCGCCGGGTCTTTGCAGCGTATGCCCTTCAGCCCGAACGCCTCGGCCATGGCGACGAAATCCGGCAGCGCATCCATGTAGGATTCGCTGTAGCGCGAGGAATAAAACATCTCCTGCCACTGGCGCACCATGCCCATATACTGGTTATTGAGAATCATAATTTTCACCGGCAGCCGGTATTGCACGGCGGTCGATAATTCCTGCAGGCACATCATGAAACTGGCCTCGCCCGTCACGCACACGACGGGCTTATTCGGGTGCGCAATCTGCACGCCAATCGCCGCCGGGAAACCGTAGCCCATGGTGCCGAGCCCGCCTGAGGTCATCCAGCGGTTCGGCTTGTCGTAGAGAATATGCTGCGCCGCCCACATCTGATGCTGGCCGACATCCGTCGTGATATAAAAATCTTTCTTCGCAAGTGCAGCATTGAGCCTTCTAAGCGCATGCTGCGGTTTGATATGGCGCTTTTCCTGATGGTAGCCGAAGGAGTTTTTACTGCGCCAGCCTTCAATCTGCTTCCACCATTTGGCCAGCGCGTCTTTCTGCGCGGTCAGTTTTTTCTTGCGCCACAGCGCAATCATCATCTCGATCGCCTCGCCCGCATCCGCTGCAATCGGCACCTCGACCTTGACGATTTTATGGATGGAGGACGCATCCACATCCACATGGATTTTTTTCGAGTTGGGCGAAAATGCATCAAGCCTTCCTGTTACCCGGTCATCAAACCGCGCGCCCAGCGCGATCATCACATCGCACTGGCTCATGCACATATTGGCTTCAAGCGAACCATGCATGCCGGGCATGCCAAGAAACTGCCTGTCATTACCGGGAAACGCCCCAAGCCCCATGAGCGTGGTCGTGACCGGAAACCCGGTCATATGCGCCAGTTTGGCAAGCGCCTCGCAGGCGGCTTCGCCCGCATTCACCACCCCGCCGCCCACATAGAAAATCGGCCGTTTGGCGCGCGCCATCAGCTCTACTGCGCGCTCCACCATTTTCGCTTCCGGCTTTTTCACTACCACCGCCGTGAGTTTGCGGATGGGCACGTCTTTGCCACGGTATAGGCCGGTGGCGTTCAGAATGTCTTTGGGGATATCAACCAGCACCGGGCCGGGGCGGCCGGTTGCGGCCACATAAAACGCCTCATGCAGAATCCGGTCGAGGTCATTAATATCCTGCACCAGATAATTATGTTTGGTGCAGCTGCGGGTAATGCCCGTGACGTCGGCTTCCTGAAACGCATCCGTACCGATGAGATGGGTGGGCACCTGCCCGGTGATACAGACCAGCGGGATCGAATCCATCAGCGCATCGGTCAGCGCCGTCACCGTATTGGTAGCCCCCGGGCCGCTTGTTACCAGCAACACCCCGACCTTGCCGGTCGAGCGCGCATAGCCCTCCGCCGCGTGGCCCGCGCCCTGCTCGTGCCGCACGAGGATATGGCGCAGCTTGTTCTGCTTGAACAGCGCGTCGTAAATCGGCAGTACCGCGCCGCCGGGATAGCCGAACACCACCTCGGTGCCGCAATCGCGCAGGGAGTGAATCACCATCTCAGCGCCGGTCATTTCGCGTGGTTCGGTCATGAGTGCTTCCGTTCGTGCTGTGGATAAATGGCTAAGGAATTTAGCGATTTCAACTGCTTCCGTCAATAGAAGCAAAAATTTCTTTTGCCGACGCTACCCGCCGCGCCTCTGGGAACTGGTTGCGCAGCCAGGTTCCCTGCCGTTTGGCATAGTTGCGTGTGTTCTGCTGCGCCTTGGCAATCGCCGCTTCCAGCGTCATGTCTCCGCTAAGATGGGCGATAAGCTCCGGCACGCCGTGGGCTTTGAAGAGTGGTGATGCGTGGTGCGTGATACGTGGTACGTGATACGTGGTGTGTGATGCGTAAAGTTTCTCCCCCGCTTGCGCAAGCGCTTCACCCGCCACTAACGCCCGCACTTCCTCCAGCGCTCCATGTTCCATCATCTGTAAAAACCGCGCATCAATACGGCGGTAGATTTCGGCGCGGGGAAGCTCGGTCATAAAAAGGTGAAAACGGGCTTCCGGCAACGGCAGCGCCGCCGGCTGGCGCTGAAAATAATCGAGGCTTTTGCCGGTCGCCTCGATCACTTCCAGCGCGCGCAGAATACGCTGGGTATCGCCGGGCTTGAGCCGGGCGGCCATGATGGGGTCTTTTTCGGTGAGAAGGGCGTGAAGAGAAGATGACCCGATGATCGGATCATCGGATGATCCGTGTATCTTACTCGACTCTCGACACTCGACTCTCGACGCTCTTACTCTCTCCCGCACCTCCGGCGGGATTTCTGGCACTTCGGCCAGCCCCTCCATCAACGCCTTCAGATACATGCCCGTGCCACCCACAAGCAGGGGCAGTTTCCCCTCCGCCCAGGCGCGGCGGATGGTGTGAACAACGAGCGCCAGCCAGCGCGCCACCGAGCTTGATTCGCTGGCCTCCAGCACGCCATAAAGCGCATGGGGGGTGGCCGCTTCTTCACCCGGCGTTGGCCGCGCAGTGAGAATGCGTAAGGGGCGGTACATCTGCATCGCATCCGCATTGATGATGACACAGGGGCGC
>CANHAG010000087.1 GCA_947458525.1 Rhodospirillaceae bacterium
CAGCCATGGCCACCGTTCTTGACCACCCGCAATCCCCCATTTCCAAAGCCGGTAATACGCGCGGCGAGGGGCGCGAAGCTCCGAATAATATGGAAGCCGAGCAGGCATTGCTCGGCGCTATTCTTGCCAATAATGAGGCGCTCAACCATGTGGGCACCGCGCTCAGGCCGGAGGATTTTTATGCCGAGCTGCACCAGCGCATTTACCGCGCGATTCTGCAATTTCACGATAAGGGGCTGATTGCCAACCCCATCACGCTGAAACAGCATTTCGCCGGGCAGCAGGGGGTGGAAGATCAGTATCTCGCGCGGCTCGTAGGTGCGGCTACCTCCATCATCAATGTGCGGGAGTATGCCAACCTGATTCGTGACGCCGCCATCAAGCGCCGGCTGATCGGGGTGGGTGAAGAAGTGGTGCTGCGCGCCTTTGAGGATGCGGAGCACGAAGCCATCACGCAGGTGGAAATCGCCGAGCAGCACCTGTTTCATCTGGCGAGCGAAGGCGAGGCCGAGGGCGGGTTTTCGCCGCTGCGCACATCGCTGGCCGAAGCCATAGCCCATGCGGAGCGCGCCTATCAGCGCTCCGGCAAAGTGGTGGGGGTGGATACGGGCTATGACGATCTGAACGCGCTGCTGGGCGGGCTGCATCCCTCTGACCTGCTCATTCTCGCCGGGCGGCCTTCCATGGGGAAAACGGCGCTTGCCACCAACATTGCCTACCGCGCGGCCAAGCTTCTTGCGGAAGAAGACGAAGGCGCGCTGGCGCGGGGCGAAAAGCCCCGGTCGGTCGGGTTTTTCTCGCTTGAAATGTCGGCCGAACAACTCGCCATGCGGATGCTTGCGACCGAATGCGGCATTGCCTCGCACAAACTCCAGCGCGGCGATTTATCGGGCGAGGAATTTGCAACGCTGGCGCACGAATCGCAGCGCATGTCGCGCATTCCGTTTCATATTGATGATACGCCCGCATTGTCGATTGCCGCACTCAGAAGTCGCGCGCGCCGCATGAAGCGCGTGCATAATCTGGCGCTGTTAGTGGTGGATTATCTGCAGCTCGTGCGCCCGACTGCGGGGGGCAATAACGTCAACCGCGTGCAGGAAGTGTCAGAAATCACGCAAGGGCTGAAGGCGATTGCGAAAGAGCTTTCCATTCCGGTGCTGGCGCTTTCGCAGCTTTCGCGCGCGGTCGAGCAGCGCGACGATAAACGCCCGCAACTGGCGGATCTGCGCGAGTCCGGCTCTATCGAGCAGGATGCGGATGTGGTAATGTTCGTCTTCCGCGAGGAATATTACTTAAAGCGCAGCCAGCCGAAAGAAGGCACCGAGGCGCATCTGAAATGGCAAGGAGAGATGGAACGGGTGCACGGGCTGGCCGATGTGATTGTGGCCAAGCACCGCAACGGTCCGATCGATACCGTGACCCTGCAGTTCCAGGGCGAGCTGACGCGGTTTGAGAATTACATCAAGCCTGAATTCATGCCCGAAGTGCCGCTGTGATTTAACTTGCATCACGCCTCCGGGCGCGGCATCACTGACGGGCGGCCACCTGTTCCCCCCTCCCATGTTCCTCACCCCCACCCTTACCGTTGACCTTGCCGCCATCACCGCCAACTGGCGGCTGCTTCGCGCCCGCTTCACGGGGGCTGAATGCGCCGCCGTGGTGAAGGCAGATGCGTATGGGCTTGGCATGATTCCGGTAGCCTCTGCCCTTGCGAATGCAGGCTGCGATACATTTTTCGTGGCAACCCTGGAAGAAGGGCTGGCGCTGCGCGCGGCACTCGGAGACGTCAGGATTCTCATCTTTCACGGGGTAGGAAAAGGCGAGGAATTTGCGTTTGCCAATCACCGGCTGATTCCGGTGTTGAATTCGCCTGAACAGCTTGAGCGCTGGCTGCCGGTAGCGGCGGAACATATCCATGCGGTTTCGGCGCTGCATGTGGATACCGGCATGGGGCGGCTGGGGTTCGAATATGGCGAACTTAAGCGCCTGCTTGCACAACGCGCGGATGCAATGAACGCAGCACGGGTGGGGCTCATCATGTCGCACCTTGCCTGCGCACCGGAGCCTGAACACGAAAGCAATATACACCAGCTTACGCGCCTGAAGGAAGCGCTGAAACTCGCCCCCGGCATTCCCGTCAGCTTCGCCAATTCCGGCGGGATTTTCCTGCCCGCTGATTATCACTTCCACCTCGCCCGCCCGGGATGTTCGCTTTACGGCATCGCCCCGCAGGCTCTTACACTCCCCCCGCAGGCGGGGGGAGCAGGAGGGGGGAATCTCGCGGCTGGTGCTGGTGGGGAAGCAAGTAAGGTTCCCCCCCTTACGTCCCCCCCGCTTGCGGGGGGGATAGGAGTGGTACGTGATACGTGGGACGTGAAACGTGAAAAATCACGCACCACGCAAAACCCCATGCAGCAGGTTGCCCAGTGGCAGGCACCCATTTTACAAGTACGCATACTGGAAGCCGAGCAGGCCGTAGGCTATGGCGCCACGCAGATTCTGCCCAAGGGCGCGCGGCTGGTCACAGTGGCAAGCGGCTATGCGGACGGGTATCTGCGTGCGCTCAGCAATCGTGCGGTGGCGTATCTGGGCGCCCACCGCCTGCCCATCGCCGGGCGGGTGACGATGGATATGCTCTGTTTTGATGCGTCTGATGTGCCGCTGGAAACCCTCCGCGAGGGCGAGATGATAACATTGCTTGGCAAACAACCCGAAATTACGGTAGATGCTCTGGCAGATGCGGCGGGAACGATTGGCTACGAAATTTTCACGCGGATTGGCGCGCGCGTCAGGCGCATATATACCGGGGCATAAATGACAGAAATGGTACAACCTAATATTCTGGCGCGGATTGGCCGTGTGTTCCTGCTGTTTCTGGAATCAATTGGGCGCCTGTCGCTTTTCATCAGCAATGCCATCACCAGCGGCATCCGCCCGCCATACTACCCGCGCCAGATCGGGCGCATGATGATTGAAATCGGCTATTACTCCCTGCCCGTCATCGGGCTTACGGCCATTTTCACCGGGGCGGTGCTGGCGCTACAGTCTTACTCCGGTTTTTCCCGGTTTTCGGCGGAAAGTTCCATCCCCATCGTGGTCGTACTTTCCATCACGCGTGAGCTTGGGCCGGTGCTGGCAGGGCTGATGGTAGCCGGGCGCATCGGTGCGGCCTTTGCGGCTGAAATCGGCACCATGCGCGTGACCGAGCAGATTGACGCGCTTGTCACCCTTTCCACCAATCCGTTTCAATATCTCATTTTCCCGCGCCTCGTGGCGGGCACGCTGATGCTGCCCTGTCTGGTACTTGTGGCGGATATTATCGGGGTATTTGGCGGCTATATGGTGAGCACCCATTCGCTCGGCTTTGCGGCCGGGCCATACATCAATAATACCTGGAACTATCTTGAAACGAAGGACGTGGTGAGCGGGCTTGTTAAAGCCGCCGTGTTCGGGTTTATCGTCACGCTCATGGGCTGCTATCATGGCTACCATTCAAAAGGTGGCGCGCAAGGGGTGGGCACAGCAACCACCAACGCGGTCGTCAGCGCCTCGATTCTCATTTTACTTTCCAACTATTTCCTGACGGAACTGTTTTTCTCGGTATGAGCACCACCCCCAAAATCGAACTCAAAGACGTCTATAAATCCTTCGGGCGCAAAAAAGTGCTGGACGGGGTGAACCTCACCGTTACCCCCGGCGAATCCCTTGTGATTATCGGCGGGTCAGGCTCGGGCAAATCGGTGCTTATCAAAAACATCCTCGGCCTCATCCGCCCCAATAAGGGCAAGATTTTCTTCGATGGCAAAGACATCACCCGCGATTCGTTCCGCAAGCGCGAACCCATGCTACGCAAATGCGGCATGTTATTTCAAGGCGGGGCACTGTTTGACTCCCTGCCCGTCTGGCGCAATATCGCCTTCGTGGCACTTCAGGGGCGCGGCGGCCTGAGCGTGGAAGAAGCCAGGGCGCTGGCGGTGGAGAAACTCGCCGCCGTCGGCATGCCGCCGGAAGTGGCCGACCTCATGCCCGCCGAGCTTTCGGGCGGCATGCAGAAACGCGTGAGTCTGGCGCGCGCGATTGCCACCAATCCGGAGGTGATTTTCTTTGATGAGCCCACCACCGGCCTCGACCCGATTATGGCGGATGTGATTAATGAGTTGATTGTATCCTGCGTCAAGAAACTGGGCTCCACCGCCATTACCATCACGCATGATATGTCTTCGGTTCGCAAGATTGCCTCGCGCGTGGCGATGATTTATCAGGGCAAAATCATCTGGGACGGGCCGGTATCCGCGATTGACAGCTCCGGCAATCCGTATGTTGACCAGTTCGTGAATGGCCGCGCCGAAGGGCCAATTACGCAAGGGGTCAAGGGTTAGGCACCCCAATCTTCACACAAATGTAATGTTATTACAGGCGTTTCCGGCTATACTGGGAATCTTATGACGAGAAAACAAAAAGCAACTCCCCTCACCGAAGCAATGATTGATTCATTTCCTGCGGTTGACCCCCATGTGCATGTGCCGGGCACCATCTCGCCGCAAACGGCGTGGGATTTGGGTCTGCGTAATAAACTCATCCACATGATAAAAGACGAGGATGGACGCTGGATGGTGGCGGATGGTCCCAATGAACTTGGCAAAACCGACCCGGTAGTAAAATACAGCCGGTTGTTTTGTGGTCATGGCCCGATAGGTTCGTTGCCTTTGCAATTCAATACAGATGGTTCGCCGCGCAACCTCGATTACGACTATGACTGTGTCAACGGTCGGGACGATAAGCACGACACCTTCAAAGGGTTTGATGCGATTCAAGGTACTACACAAGGCCACCGTCACCGACCCGGCGGCATTCAAAACGAGAGTGATTACCGCTTTGTCATGCAGCGTTATCTTGAAAGCTGCGTGAAGCAGAACATCCGCTACGTTGAACCCTCGCAGAACATCACCATCGCCCAAGTCCTCTACCCCGAAGATCCCCCTCCCGAAGCGAGGCGCAAATTCTTTCAAATGGCCAAAGAAATTATCGCAGATTTTGCCAATCATGGAGTCACGTTGCGCTTTACCCATTGTGCCAACAAAACGGGCGCCGCGAACGTGGCCAGCAGTCTCGCGCAGCGCGCGAACGAATGGGCGGATTGGCTGGCGGAAGCGAAGGAACAGGTGCCGGGGGTGTTTGTTGGCCTCACCACCGCTGGCCACGAAAAAATGGAAATTGAGGCCGGTGGGCCGCGCGCGATGGTTCCTGCTTATCAACGCGTGAAGGCTATGGGGCTGGGCTGTGAGGGTCACTACGGCGAAGGTGCCGGGGTTGAGCTCATGATAAAAGCAATGGAGCTGCTGCCGCCAGACACCCGTTATGCACATGGCTTTCAGATCATCGAATTGCCCGATGCGATTAAGCGGGTGCGCGATAAAGGCATTCCGCTTATCATGTCGCCCTATATCAACCTCAGCCTTGGCGGGGTCATTCACTATAAAGACGGCAAGCCCCATCATAAATTACAGCGCGACCCAGAAACGGGCAAACTCATCATCAATGAAACAACGGGTGAGCCACGGCGCGTTGAGGGCATCGAAAACCATTATATCGACTCACTGGAAACCCACCCATTCTGGACCTTGATGCGCGATCATCATCTCCCTATCGGCCTCATGAGCGACGACCCACAACAAGGCGGCATCGACTACAAAGACCAGGTGAAGCTACTGGCGGGCATTGGCCCATCACGCAATGGCATTGCCCCGATCGACAAGGAAAAAATGCAGCCTCTGACGGCCGAAGAGCTTACGCTGTGTAATTTAAACGCACTTCAGGTTGCCTTCTGCGAGCCGGAAGTAAAAAAGCTATTGGCTGATAACATTGCGAAATGGGCCAAAGAACATAATATCCATGTCGAGCATGAACTGCTTGGGAATGAAAATTGGACGAATCGTCTGGGCAACCGTAGCGGCTTCGCGCCCACTCCTAAATAAACTAGCCATCGCGCGCATGACATACTAATAACGAGGCATGGCCAAAGCCTCACCCACCACGCTTTATGTCTGCCAGGCTTGCGGTGCTCAGAGCCGCAAATGGGTGGGCAA
>CANHAG010000088.1 GCA_947458525.1 Rhodospirillaceae bacterium
CAGGCGGGTCAAATCCTTTGTTGATGCATTCCATGAGCTGTCCCTCATTCAGGCGTAATTGCCCGTATTGATCCACATCATCCATCCCGCTGCAATTGACGGTAGCGGGTGCAGCAACGGCCGCAGGCGCTGCATACGGCGCGCTACTCAGCATGCTGCATCCGAGAAATAGAATCGCTGTGGCTGGTGTAAGTGATTTACGCATCAGTGGATTACCCTCCTGAGGCCGGCTGTGCATTTTGAGGCGTACGGCGATCCTCGCGGATGCGATATACCTTTATCTGATCCCAGCGTTGCAGAACACAGCGCTGAAGATTCTGATCCTCGCAGTCTGTACTGATTCCAAGAATTCCGAACGGGCCCTCATCCAGATCTGTGGACGCGGATGGTTTATAAAATGTCCGCGTCAGTACCTGACCCATCGCGTCCGTTCCGCCGCATATATCGGGCGATCCCCCATCATCCGCAGCTTGGATATTCACCCAGCATGACCCCTCACTCTGGCAGGTCTGTGGATCATTATTGCTGCCCTCTACGACCACCGCCAGTCTGGGCAGACCCGGTTTTGAACCTTCTGCGCTGCCATTTTCGTCAAGAATCAGTATATCTCCGAGCCGCGCGTTATCAAGCCCGGTTAAGATGCCGCTGGCAGTACCACCAAAGTTGGGAAAACGTTGGTTTTCATCAGGTTCTGTAGTGTAGCCACGCCATGCCAGAGGCCAGGAAACCTGTGACATGCGTGTTTGTTCGGTTGCACCGGGCAGGGGACGCATGGCGTTGAATTCTCCACCGGCAAGTCCCAGTAATTTTTCTTCAGTGCTTTCAGGCTTGAAGACTTTGTCATAGCGGCCGATGCAGTAAAGCCCATCCTTGCGCATGGTGCGGGTCTGGTAGAGTTTCAGTTCTGTCCAGCTGGTAATGGGGTCAGGCGCGGAAATATTCACGCCCCCGAAGCTGGCATCACCGCCCCAGCCACCAAAGAGGCAGCGCTCGTCCTTGCGTTCTGCATCTCCTGAAACCCCTTCGCGGCCAACGCCAACGATCGCGGTATATTGCCCCAAATCATCCATCGGGTCTTGCTTAGAGCTGGTAGATTTCTGAATAGGGCGTCCGGTATCATGCAACCGGATATACGGCATGTTGCTGCCGAAATATTCCTTGAATGTTAGCCCTTCTGGCACGCCCGATGGAAGCTCGCTCTCTGTAAGTTTTTCAGGGTCATGATAACGCATTTTCAGCTTGTTGATAGGAATCATGGGGGCGCGAAGCTGCTCGCACATCTTCGCCATGTTGGAGGGGTTCTGCGCCGGCTCAAGTGGGGTGCAGGCAGCGATGGGGCTGTAGGGAAAGCTTGTGACCATTCCAAGCGTCAGATTTCCCGGTGATGCAGCCTCACCCATACCCGAAATGGATGAAACAGAACTTGCCGCTGTACTGATAGAGGTTGCGCCGTTGAAATTCTGTAGCTGGTTAAGCTGTGTGCCTAGAACCGCCGACATCTGCCCCGTCTGCAAAGCTGACGTACTGATGCCGGATATGTTTTGTATTTTTGCGATATCAACAAAGTTATTGGTATAGCCGCGAAGAATCTGGCTGGTTCGATTGATAGGCATGTCTGTGAAGCGGTTAATCAGCGCGCCCTGACTGGTAAACATTGACCCAAGACTTGCAGGGTTGAAATTCGAAATCGTACTTCCAAGCGCTGAGGTCTGACTTTCAATACCTGCACCGAGTCGTTGGGGATTAATGTTGCTCAATCCCTGAAAGCTCATGCTCTGATTTTGTAAAAAATCCCGTGCGACATTGACTCTCATGCCCGGCGGCAGCCCCAGCACACCGTTAATCTGCGCATTAATCGTGGGGGCAACACTACGCATGGGGGTTTTTGGATCAATAGTTTGTAAGCCTTCAGCATACGAGCTGACCATTTTTTCCATGGACTCGGAACTCAAGCTGGTCGCCGCCTTCTCAAGCCCGGGTAAGGTTCTTGGCAGCTGAATCGCCTGTCTGACATCAGAGGCTATTTGCGGGGCCACCATACGCATAGTCGAGGTGGGAACCATACCGGAAAGATGGTTGACCTGCGCGTTCATGCTTTGGCGTAATTGTCCAACCGTCATATTTTCAGCTTGTGCGGCAACGTTGGGCAGGCCGGGAATTTTAGCGCCGACAGAAGCCCCAAGCGAGCGGATGGGAAGTGTGTCTGGAATACGATTGAGCGATTGACCGGCATCTTTCAACTGTTTTACTGCACTACTTACCGTGGTAGATTCTGAAAAGGAAAGCGCCATTGCACTTTGCGCTTTCAAATGCTCCCCTGCCTTTTCAAAACTGACATTGCCGATTCCCCCCATCATGGGCTGCACATTCTGCAATGTTCTTGCGGCGCCGGATAATTGCCCCGCTACTTGCCCCACATTCTGAGTGCCGGGGAAGGCATTCAGCATTGCCTGACCCGCCCGGAGTGTGGGGGCTGCATTGGCCAGTGACATATCCGGTTTAAGCGAGTCAATTCTGCCCAAAAGGTTTGCAGGTGTTCTTAGGTAAGAGGCGTATTGACCCATCCCCACCTGCGGCGGAAGCCGGGAAAGCGTGCTTGCCTGACTTCTCATCATCGCGGATAAATCTCCCGCGTTGAGATTGAGATTGCTCATATTGCTGAAAATCTGACCTTGGGAATTCATGACGGACGATAAATTGCCAACCCCCACTTTGGAGGCCATTTGCTGCAGATTGCCGGCCATATTCGCATAACCCCGAAGTTGGCCAGCCATAGCGCTTACAGGGGTGCCCCCCGGCACACTATTCATGACTCCCTGCACGTTACCGATCATACCTCTCACCTGATTAACGTTTAAATCAGATGGCAGAGAGGAAAGATTAATCGATTGCAGACTGCTTCCGAGGCTTGATACCGTGCCGCCGATCCTGAGGACGGGGTTGACGGGCAGAAAAGGAGGCACCACAGTTTTTCGATCCGGCGTTCCGGTGTAAGAGACGGCACATGCCGGAGAATCTTCGGAGGCACCAAAACAGACACTGCAGGGCTGCGGAATGCAAGGCCATGTTTGCGGCGGCTGGGATGGATTGGGTATCACTTTGCAGCACGGGTTTTTCTGCATGCCGGAATTGCTCATGCAATTTTTATTGAATGATACCCTGTCCTGAACATGTTTTGTAAAGCCGATGCGCTGATCGCGGAATGAGAGGATATCGACCTTGATTACCTTGTCATCTTTATCCCCGGCGCAGAATACGTTTGCGCCCTGACTGGCGAACATGTCCCGGTCGTTATCCTCAAAATCCCAGCGCGGCGAGAACGGGTGGCTCGGATCAACAATCTCCTCATAGGGCAGCTGCATGAGCATGCTGACCCGCACATCCGGCATGGGGGAGGGGGGGGCGATAGGCTGGTTGATTCTAATCTGAGAAGGAAGTCGTGGCTCCTCAGGCGCGTTGGGGTTAATGCGGTAGCTGGGGTCCTGCAGCAGTTTTTTCCACGCGCCCTGAAGATAGAGGCCAGCATCATATTCGTTCATGGTCTGATCGCCGGAAGGGCGCATGGTAAGCGGCTGACAATGGGACGCAAGATTGATCCTCTGGGTTGGATCATTTGCATTTTCCATGGAATATGTTCTGACGTTTTCCTTATAGGCCGGATCCACCGCAGACTGAAGAATGTACTGATTGGTGCAGTTATCAATTTTCAGCCGCCCAAACATGGCTTTTTCAGCAGGAGTTTGCGGTTTGGAAGGAGTTTCAATCTGATTAACACAGCTGGCAAGTTTAAGCCCGGTGCTTGCGCCCGCTCCACCACCTCCGGGCATGGCAAAAACATCACGAGAACTGCCCGGCGTGCCGCGGTAAACATTACGCAGCGCTTCTTTTTTTGCCTCATCCAGCTCATCCATATTGAGGCTGTAGAAAAGATGGGGCGTATATTCGGCAATCAGCGATTTGAGCGGTGTGGTGATATGCCGGATTGCCTCACCGCTGCGGGAACCTTCATACGATCGAATCTGGCCACAGTTTTGCCCGCATCTGCGGATGGCGCGCTCGCAACTGCTATTGCCGCTATATTGCAGCGATAAATCGCGGTAGCGCACGTCGCAATCCTGACTCAGGCTTGCGCCCGAAGGAGGCGCGCAGGCGGATGGCTTCTGACATACATGGCCGGAAGCGCCGGCGGGTTCCGCTGCACGCGCGGAAACCGGCATAATCTGTGCGGATAAAAAAAACAAAGCCACCAGCAGGTGACAAGGCCGCCAGCCTTCACAATGTTTTCGTAGCGCGTGGGTCTTTCGCCTGTGACTCGAATGATACGCCATTCTGTCCTGACCGGGCCTTTGCTGATGGTAATTCACTGAATTAATATTCCGCTTTGGACTTTAGCATAAATTTTCGTTAACTGCACTTGAAATAACCTTCTTCTGTGGTTGATTTGTGAAGGAAAATAAACGCCCGTCATCACCGAAAATCCTTGTGGACGACTCCTATTTTAAGGAGGCTCGTCAATGGTTTAATGAAATTTACATTGCGCCGGTTTCCAGCCGGAGTTTTTTCCTGATTCTAGGAATCATTGCACTGAGTGTATTGCTGATTGCCCTGGTTGCTATCATCCAGCTTACCCCGGTTAATGAACCTGTAACGCTTACCATCAACCATTCGGCGATTGATGAAACAGAGACGCAGCTGGTGCGCATCCGCCCCCCCGGCATGGGGCTGAATGCCTCGCTTAAGCGGTTTATGGTTGCGCAGTATGTAACGATGCGGGAAAGCTATAAACCAGCCACGTGGGAGGGGCGCAGAAACTTTATCCGCGCGTATAGCGACGCGCTGGTTGCAGCCGCAGATGAAAAAGCATCTGCGGATACCAATCCGCAAAGTTACCGCGCCCTGCTGGGAGAAGTGGGGGAGCGGCTGGTGACGATTCAGGATGTCTATCTGGCGCGCCCGCCGAAAGATCCGAATGCGCCGCGTGAGGCGGTGGTCCGGTTTACGGTTCAGTATAGAAAAGTATCAAATCTGCCCGAATCTTCATGGACAGCAACCTTGCGCTTCCATTATAGCAATACCAGAGTTGCTGAAACTGAGTCGGCGGATAAAGCTTCCGGAAAGCTGGCGGCAGGTGTTCCTCTGTTCAAAGTTGTAAGTTATGAAGTGGTGCAAAATCGTTAGTATGCTTCTGGCCGGGCTTCTGCTCTGGCCCGAGGTTTCACTGGCCGTACAGGTGCCGCGCCCGGTGGCCACGGATAGCCGTATTCGTACCGTGCGGTATAGTCCGAATGAGGTATTCCAGTTTATTGGCCATTACGGCTATCAATCCTCCATCGAATTTGCAGAAGATGAGAAAATTCTTACCGTTTCCGTAGGCGATTCGCTTGCGTGGCTGATTAATCCTTCTGGCAACCGACTTTTCCTGAAGCCGATTGAGCAAAACGCGCTGACCAATATGACCGTCATCACCGACAAGCGGTCATATCTGTTTGAGCTGCACGCGGCGGAGACTCAGTCTATCCGCGATGAAAATATGGTGTTTGTTCTGCGGTTTGTTTTTCCTCAAAGCGATACTGCCGCGCTTGATTTCAACAATTTTGAGCCCATGCCGGATATTGAACGTGACCGGGAGAAATTTAATTTCAACTACACCATCCGCGGGTCGGATCTTATCGCCCCCATCCGTATTTTTGATGATGGCGAGTTCACCTATTTCCAGTTTCGTGATCAGAACACCGAAATACCAGGCATTTTTCTCGTGGATTCACTCGGAAATGAGCAGCTGGTCAATTTCCGCACGCGCGGCGATTATATCGTGGTAGAGCGGTTAGGCTCGCGCTTTACGCTCCGCCGTGGAGGCTATATTCTGTGTGTGTATAACGAGCGCCTGCCGGTACAGAAAATACGGGAGCCTGAAAAAACCACCATACAGAGAATTGAAGGGTATAATCCGTTTTAGGTAGAGTGCGATATGTTTCAGAAACGAATCACGGTAGAGCAGGTGGAAGAGGGCAGGGAGCTTGCCCCGAAATTTGACGCGGAAGGGCTGATTCCATGCGTGAC
>CANHAG010000089.1 GCA_947458525.1 Rhodospirillaceae bacterium
AGTTTCGTGTCCTGCGTGCCAATCACATCCACCGTTGCTGGAACAATGTCAGCGAGCGTTGCAGTTGCCGCCATCTGCGCGATATCCCGCCCGAACCAGATATTTTTTTCCGGGCTGCTCGGCGGGGTGAAGGGATTACGATCCGCGCCGATCCGGATCATGCCGGTGAGTGACGCCGCCCCTGTAGCGACCGATTCTGGACGCGTATCCGCATTTTTTCTGGCCGCAGGTACCCAGCCGCGATTGACAAGCACCACGCGGCCATCTGTGAGGGCGAGCGGCGCGAACACATGATAGCCGAGCTGGTCGCGGAAATAGCGCGGGGTCACATGGAATTCGACATCAGGAATCCACACGCCCCGAAGCGTCACCCGTTCAAATGCATGCGCCGCCAGCGCATCATTGGCCGGAAGTGCTGCCAGCGGCGCTTCGGTTTTCGCCTTCTCAATCTCTGCGATGAGGGCGGTTTTTTCCTCGAGCCTGAAAATCTGCCAGGTGCCAAGCGTAAGCGTGGTTGCCATGGCGGCAATGAAAAAAAGCCACGGAACAAGGCGCGGGCGGACAAAGCTCATTTCGGATTTTCCTTAAGGAGTGCAAGGCGGTATTGCCAGCGAATCAACAGGGATTTTGCCATACGCAGCACGAAAAAACACGCAAGAAACGTGAGCGGAATCCAAAGTGCCGCATGCACCCAGAAGGGAGGGCTCAAGACATATTCCATAAGTCCGGCCGCAAAGGTAACCAGAAACCCTACCAGTAAAATGGCAAAAAACGCTGGCCCGTCCCCGGCATCGTGATCTTTAAGGACAAGGCCGCAGGCGGGGCAAACATCCACCACCTTCAGCACACCTTGAAACAGGGGCGCTTTACCGCAGCGTGGGCATGTAAAAAAATTGGTCATTCATTCCTCGATGATCGGCAGCCGAATCATCGACCTAAGACGTCAGCCAGTAAATACCGATGAAGAGGAAGAGCCAGACCACATCCACAAAATGCCAGTACCAGGCGCCGAACTCAAAGCCCAGATGCACCTCTTTCTTGAGTGTGCCGGAATACGCGCGGCGCAGGCAGACGGCTAGAAAAATAGTGCCGACAATGACATGCACCCCATGAAACCCAGTGGCGAGAAAGAAAGTGGCGGCATATTTCCCATCCGTTAAGCCGAAGGCGGCGTGGGAATATTCATACGCCTGACATAAGGTGAAGAATGCGCCGAGCCCCACCGTCCACCACAGCCCGGCTTTGACTTCCTTGTAATTACCCTGCAGCAGCGCGCCATGCGCCCAGGTCAGGGTGGTGGCGGAAAGCAGCAGAATGAGGGTGTTAAGAAATGGCAGGTCAAACGGGTCAAAGGTATAAATTCCCTCCGGCGGCCAGACCCCCGCCGCGATATCCCATACATCCGTCAGTGGTGCGCGCGGGAAAAAGGCCGCGCCGAAATAGGCCCAGAAAAACGCCGCGAAAAACATCACTTCCGAGATGATAAACAGCGCCATGCCAAGGCGCAAACCGCGCTGCACGGCCGGGGTATGGGCGCGATCCGCCCAACCTTCATGAATCACATCCCGCCACCAGAAGGCGGCGGCAAGACCGGTCAGCAAGACACCGGCGGCCACCACCAGCAGGCCGAAAGGCTCTTTGTGAAGCGCCAGCGCCCCGCCCACCACCAGCACCAGCAGGCTGAAAGAGGTCACAATCGGCCATGGGCTGGGATTGACAAGATGGTAAGGATGTTTCTGTGCACTCATGGAACGCTCCGCCGGAGATTACTGATTGCGACTCTCATAACTGAAAAATGTGTAAGACAAAGTGATATTTCGCAAATCCTTGAGGTCTTTATCCTCTAAAATTGCCGGGTCGATGAAAAATGACACAGGGAAATTCACCGTTTCGCGCGGGCCGATCTTCTGCTCAGTAAAGCAGAAACACTCGATTTTATTGAAATACTTGCCCGCCTCATGCGGGGTCACGTTATAAACCGCATGGCCACGCGTCATCTGATCTGACGTGTTTGCTGCCTTAAATACGGCCAGATGCTGCTCGCCGATTTTCATGGTAACATTGCGCTCTATCGCCTCGAATCTCCAGGGAAGTGCGGGGTCAGTGTCTGTATTCAGCCGGACGGTTACCGGGGCAGCAGCCGTCACCGCGCCCGGTGCCGCCACGGCAAGCTGGGTGGTGCCCCCAAACCCTGTCACCTGACAGAAAATGCGGTAAAGCGGCACTGAGGCATAGCTCAGCATCAACATGCCAAGGGGAATGGCGATCCATGGCCAGACACGGGCAGAGCTGTGGACAGTGCTGCTCATAGCCCGGAGATTTTCACCATGGTCAGGGTGTAAAACAGGGCGACGAGCCCGACCAGCACGGCGAGCAACACGAAGTTTTTGCGGCGCTGCCGCTGGTGGGCGGTGGCTTTAGGCACTGTTCTCATGTTATTTACCCCCTTGCGTTGCTGTTTTCGTGGTGCAGCCCGCGAAGTCGCGGCTCGCCGCAGGTAGCTAGCCTACCTGCAAGAGCCGCAACATAGCGGATGCCTGCGAAAACGCAACCCGGAGGGACGGATGATTTTTTGCCCCGCAGTACAAAAAATTCTCGCCCGTAATCCCCGCTACGCGCTTCTAATTTTTTGTACTGCGTCATCAAAAAATCCTTCCGTCGCAAGGGGGTAAATAACACGAGAACAGTGCCTAGGCATGTTTCGACTTCATCCGGCGCTGGCGCATATAATCCAGCAGCAGCAGAATAAAAATGGTAAAGAGCGACCCGAGAATAAAACTATAGCCGATGAGATAGATGATGTTTTCAGCGACCGCAGACATCATCCCGCTCATGGAGGCGGCGGCCGGTGCCGCCTGAATCACCGGTTCACTTGCGGCGGCTGAGTTGACCACCAGCTGATTGCCCACACTTATGGTTTCAACGGTCATGAAGAACCTCCCTAAACAGGCCATCTATGCTACACCAGTTATGCCGCGTTGAAAAGCAAAAGCAGATGGTCACCAACGAGCGCGGCAAAGAGCACAAACAGGTACAGAATCGAAAACCCAAAGAGCCGCATGGCGTCTTTTGGCTCACAGGAACCAAGCACCCGCCTTGCATGCAGCAGGTAATTCACCCCAAGGGCAGCGGCCACCACCCCATAGACCAGCCCGGCATCCGCCAGAATAATCGGGGTGAAGCTGCTCGCTACCAGCAGCAGGCTATAGAGAAAAATCGCGCGCTTGGTGTAAGCCTCCCCATGCGTTACCGGTAACATGGGCACCTGCGCCTTGCGGTAATCCTCGTGGCGGTAAAGGGCGAGCGCCCAGAAATGCGACGGCGTCCAGAGAAAGACGATAAGAAAAAGCAGCCAGGGCAGAACGGCAAAAGCGCTGCCGGTAGCTGCCGCCCAGCCGATGACGGCGGGAAAGGCGCCGGCCGCGCCGCCAATCACGATATTCTGTGGCGTATGGCGCTTGAGCAGCATGGTGTAAATCACCGCGTAAAAGAAAATGGCAAAGCCAAGCCATGCCGCCGCCACCCAGTTAAGTGCCAGCCCCATGAGCCCTACGGATGCGACCGCCATCATGGTGCCGAATGCCTGCGCGTCTTCATGGTGGATGCGCCCGGCGGCGATGGGACGGGTCATAGTGCGGCGCATGATGCGGTCAATATCCCTGTCATAGGCCATGTTGAGCATCGCGCCCGCACCGGAGCCCAGCGCGATTGATAAAATCGCCAGAAGCTGCAGGAAAGGATTGAGCGCCACCGGCGCCAGCCAGAGACCGGTTGCCCCGGTAAACACGACGAGCGCCATCACGCCCGGCTTCATCAGGGTGAAATAATCCCTGACGGAGCTTGGTGCATAATCTGCCGCTATGGGTGATGCGTCAGTGCTGTGCACCCTGCCCCCGCATATCGGGCTGTTCTTCAAACGTGTGGAAGGGCGCAGGCGAAGGTAAGGTCCACTCAAGCGTGGTGGCACCTTCGCCCCATGGGTTGTTGCCGGCCGGGCGCTTACGCACGTACATTTCTACCACCAGCAGCAGGAACCAGATCGCCCCAATACCCGCAATATAGGAGCCGATGGAGGACCAGTAATTCCAGCCCGCATAAACATCCGGATAGTCAGGAATCCGCCGGGGCATGCCGGCAAGCCCGAGGAAATGCTGCGGGAAGAAGGTCAGGTTGGTGCCGATGAAAAAGACCCAGAAGTGAATCTTTGCCAGTGCCTCGCTATACATATAGCCGGTGATTTTGGGGATCCAGTAATAGAACCCCGCAAACACCCCAAACAATGCGCCGAGCGACATGGCATAATGGAAATGGGCGACGACGTAGTAGGTGTCGTGCATCGCAATATCAATGGCGGTATTGGCCAGCACCACGCCGGTGACGCCGCCAACGGTGAAGAGGAAAATAAACCCGAGGGCAAACAGCATGGGCGTGCGGAATTCGATGGAGCCGCCCCACATGGTCGCAATCCACGAGAAAATCTTGATGCCGGTGGGCACCGCAATCACCAGGGTGGCGAGCATGTAATAAGCTTCCGTATTGGGGCTAAGCCCCACCGTGAACATATGGTGCGCCCAGACAACAAAGCCGAGCACGCCGATCGAGGCCATCGCCCCCACCATGCCGAGATAACCAAAGACCGGTTTTTTCGAGAAGGTCGAGACAATCTCAGAAATAATGCCGAAGGCCGGGACAATCAGCACATAGACTTCCGGATGGCCGAAGAACCAAAACAGATGCTGGAACAAGACCGGGTCGCCGCCGCCTGCGGGGTTGAAGAAATTTGTGCCGAGGTTACGGTCGGTCAGCAGCATGGTAATTGCCCCCGCCAGCACCGGCAGGGCAAGCAGCAGCAAAAAGGCGGTAATCAGAATCGACCAGGCGAAAAGCGGCATTTTGAAAAGCGTCATGCCGGGGGCGCGCATATTGAAGATGGTGACAATGAAATTGATGGCACCAAGAATGGATGACATGCCCGCAAGGTGCAGCGAGAAAATGGCAAGATCCACCGCCATGCCCCGGTGCAGACCATCCACCACCGAAAGCGGCGGATAGACCGTCCACCCCGTGCCGACCCCGCGCGCCTCTCCCACCCCCACCACGGCAGAGGCCAGAAGCAACAGCAGCGCCGGAACGAGCAGCCAGAACGAAATATTATTCATGCGCGGGAAGGCCATATCCGGTGCGCCAATCAGCAGCGGCACCGCAAAATTCCCGAACCCACCGATGAGCGCCGGCATGATAAGAAAAAACACCATGAGAAACGCATGGGCGGTAAGGAATACGTTATAAAGCTGGTAATTTCCGTCAAAATACTGATCGCCCGGGAATTGCAGCTCCGCGCGCAGCGCTATCGAGAAGACCGCGCCCAGAATCCCCGCCACGACGGCGTAGATCAGGTATAAAACCCCGATATCCTTATGGTTGGTGGAAAGCAGCCAGCGCCGCCAGCCATGCGGCATGTCGTGAGCGTGGTCGTGATGCGTTGCTGCGCCGTATGCCATAACTTCCCCGTATTTAGTTCACTGATGCAAATTGAAGATGACCGCCCGAAGCGGCGTATTTCTCTTTAGCGTAGGCAAGCCATTCCTGATACTCAGCGTCTGAGACTACGCGAATCTCAATCGGCATGAAGCCGTGGTACTTGCCGCACAGCTCCGAGCACTGGCCATAATAAATCCCCTCTTCCGTCGCTTTGAACCAGGTTTCATTGAGGCGACCCGGCACCGCATCCATCTTCACGCCGAAGGCGGGCATGGCGAAGGCATGAATTACGTCCGCCCCGGTAATCTGCACCCGCACCACTTTATTCACCGGCACCACAATCGGGTTATCTACTGCCAGAAGGCGCGGCTCACCGGGCAGCAGATCGGGCGCTTTTTTCATGTTACTGGTGAAGGAAATGTTTTCATCCGGATATTCATAGCCCCAGTACCATTGGTGGCCGAGCACTTTGATGGTGAGATCCGGGTTATTGATGATCGTTGCGTTATCACTATACTGAAAATGCACGCGCAGGGAGGGAATCGCGATCCCCACCAGAATCA
>CANHAG010000090.1 GCA_947458525.1 Rhodospirillaceae bacterium
AGCTGTGCGTCGCTGGGCGTGCCATTCACCCGCACGCGGTAGATGCGCGGCAGGGCATGTTTGGGAAGTTCAAGCGCGCGCGCCAGCGCACCGCTGGTGGTAAAAAGCAATAATCCTTCCGATGCGACATCCAGCCGCCCGATGCTGATGAGGCGCGGCAAATCCGCTGGCAGAAGCGAGAATACGGTGGGGATGCCGCTGGGGTCGCGGCGGCTGGTGATATACCCTGCGGGCTTATAGAGTGCCCAGAGCGAAGGCGCGCGGCGCGGCGCAGCAAGTGCCACCCCATCCACCATCACCACATCTTCCGGCGCGACATTCAAGGCGGGGGAGGAAATGGATTTGCCATTCACTTTCACCCTGCCTTCGGCAATCAGCCCCTCTGCCTCGCGGCGCGAACAGATGCCGGCTGCGGCCATACGCTTGGCAATACGTTCACCGTTGTTGGTCATGATAGGCGCGCGCGGCGGCAATAAAGCCTGCGAAAAGTGTTTCATCGGCAGGGGTAATCAGAAATTCCGGGTGCCACTGCACCCCGATGCAGAACGGGTGGTTCGGCAGTTCAATACCTTCAATTACCCCGTCAGGCGCCACGGCATTAATGACAACGCCAGGCGCCAGTGTATCGACCGCCTGATGATGGGCGGAGTTCACCCCAATCTCGCCTGCGCCGATAAGTGCCGCCAGCCGGGTAGATGGTTTGACTTCTACCGTATGGCCGATTTCATGGCGCGGATTGGGCTGCTCATGTGCAAGGGCGTTCTCGATACTGTCTGGAATATGCTGAATCAGCGTACCGCCCAGAATCACATTGAGCAGCTGCTGCCCGCCACAAATACCAAAGACCGGCATGCCCCGTGCAAGCGCACCCTTGGTGATAGCCCATTCAAATTCGGTGCGGCGGCGCTTCACGGTCACTGTCTCATGCGTGTTCGCCTCGCCATACATTTCCGGCGGCACGTCAAAATTCCCGCCCGTGACAATCAGCCCGTCAAGCGTATCGAGGTACTGTGGCACGCAAGCCACTTCATGGGGTAAGGCGAAGGGAATCCCGCCAAAGCGTGCGACCGCTGCACTATAGTGATCGCGCAGCGCATACCAGGGGTAGCGCGAATAGCCGCCACCCTCCTCGTAATCAAGCGTACAGCCAATGCGCGGCGTGTGCTGGGTCATAGCTCAGATCCTTACAGTAGCGACAATTTTAGCAAATTTCCTTCAAATTTCCTCACGTTTCGCGGGTTGTGCTTTGCGTGATTTTCGCGCATAGTAGCGCTGAAATCTCTGGAGTACAATATACCCATGTCAAAAGCCTCGCTACTTGGAGTCATTTTCGGGCTATCGCTTATTTTAAGCGCCGTGTTCATGTCTACCCCCAATGCGATGATTTACCTTAATCTGCACGCGGTGATGATGGTACTGGGCGGTTCGATTGCGGCGGCCTTCATGGGGTATCAGAGCCGCTATGTGGTGGTGGCGTTCCACGCCATCTGGTGGATGTTCAAGAAACCAAAATCCACGCGCGAGGGGCTCAATACCGAAATCATGCGCCTGATTAAATGGAGCTATCTGGTACAGCAGAAAGGACTGCCGGCGCTCGAGAAAGAAATCCGCACCGTGCCAGCGCATGACCCGCTGATTAAATACTGTATGGAGCTGGTGGTGACCAATCACCCCCCGCAGGATCTGCAGCAGATGATGCATACGGCGATTGAGGCGGAATTTGAACGCCAGACCATCCCGGTGCAGATTCTAAAGAGCATGGCGTCAAATGCCCCGGCCTTCGGGATGATTGGTACGCTTGTTGGGCTTGTCGCAGTGCTCGACGGAATGGGTAGTGGCGCTGCCGGCTTGGCGGGGGCGATTGGCAAGGGCATGGCAATTGCGCTGATTACCACGCTTTACGGAGTGTTTTTTGCGCGCATGGTGTTTCTGCCGGCCGCCAGTAAATTATTGCAGAAGGAAGAGACCGAGCGTTTCCGCAATCTGATGATGGCTGAGGGGTTAACGCTGCTCGCCGCCAAACGCACCCCGCGCTATATGCAGGACAGGCTGAACAGCTACCTTGACACGGCGATCCATTTTAATATCGACCGCCAGCTGCGTAGTGCGGCGCAGTCTGCCACTGCGGCGGCGGCGGGAGGAAGATAACATGACGCAGATTGTCCGCAGTCCGAAGCGCCAGGAAGATGATGTGGATGACTGGTTGATGACCTATGCCGATCTTATCACCTTGCTTTTTGCGTTTTTCGTGATCCTCTTTTCCATGTCGACCCCGAACAAGGATGATTTTGAAAAAATCTCTGCCGCGCTGAAAGAGGCCGGATTTGTGAAAGAAGAAAACGCCAAAGAAGACCCGTTTGAAACACTCGAGAAGGAAATGGAGCTCTCGCTTGGCGCCAGCGGGTATGACAGTAATATCGCTATTTCCACCAAAGATAATGAGGTGGAGATTGAGCTTTCTTCCTCCTCCTTCTTCCTGCCCGGCTCGGCGAAATTTTCGCCCGAAGCGATCCCGATGATGAATCAGCTGGTGCCCCCTATCAAAAAATTCGTCGCCTCGACGGATCTTGTGATTGAGATCGAAGGCCATACGGATGATACGGGGATTGCGACCGCACAATTCCCCTCAAACTGGGAGCTTTCCGGCGCGCGCGCCGCCAACACGGTGCGGTATTTTATCAGCCAGGGCATTCCACCGGAGCGGCTCAAGGCCGTTGGTCTTGCCGAAACGCGCCCGCGCGCCGCTAACCGGGACGAAAAAGGTGTGGCCATTCCCGCCAATCAGGAACTGAATCGCCGCGTGGTGATTAAAGCGGTGCGCAAGGAATAGAGCAGGGTTGGGGCGTACTATGTGCGTCTGATCCCAAGCACATGGCAGATGGCTTCCGTCAGCTCCGCGCGGTTGAGCGTATAGAAATGAAATCTGCGCACGCCAGAAAGCATCAGCAACCGGCATTGCTCGGCGGCGATCATCGCAGCAACCAGATTGCGCTGGTCGGGTTTATCATCGAGCCCTTCGAATAATTTCTGCATCCAGTCAGGCACCGAGGCACCGCAACTGGCAGAAAATTTTGTCAACTGCGCGAAGTTGGTAACGGGTAAAATTCCGGGCACAATTTCTGCTGTGATGCCCGCCCTGACTGCCCGATCGCAAAACCGCAGAAAAAATTCATTATCGAAAAAAAACTGGGTAATGGCGCGCGTTGCGCCGGCGTCTAGTTTACGTTTCAGATGTTCGATATCTGCATCTGGCGAGCGCGCCTCGGGGTGGGTCTCAGGATAGGCCGCCACTGAAATTTCAAACGGTGCAATAGCGCGCAGCCCCTTCACCAGATCATCCGCATAGGCGAAGCCTTCCGGGTGAGGGTGGTAAAGCTCACCCGCCGGCGCATCGCCGCGCAGCGCTACAATATGGCGCACGCCCGCTTCCCAGTAACTTTTCGCTATTCTATCAATCTCCTGCCGACTGGCACCAATACAGGTGAGATGGGCCGCCGGTGTAAGGCCGGTTTCACTTAAAATGCGCTTTACCGTGGCGTGGGTGCGCTCACGCGTGGATCCGCCAGCACCATAGGTGACAGAGACAAAACGCGGGGTAAGCGGTTCCAGCTGGCGAATCACCTGCCATAAACGGGTTTCAACCTCGGCGGTTTTGGGGGGGAAAAACTCAAACGACACGTCCGGCGGCGGCAAGGTATAGAGCTCTCTGAGTCCTTCCAGTAATGCAGTGCTCACAAAACACTCCTGTGGCAAAAAAGCAACAAGTCGGGGCGGTACATAAGGGCAACGGCGCAAAAAACACACGGTATTTTAGGCAGTATTAACCAATAAACAACTCATTTGTAATAGGATTAAAGCATTACGGCTAGGTATATTACATACAGATTAAAGACTCATTACCTGTTTGTCACTTGCTGGCGCCGTTAATTTTAGTTAGCAGGCAGAAGAGCGTATCATCAAAGCATCTTATATAAGGCGGTTGCCGGTTCTTTCCGGTGAAGCAATGACATTACAGAGGAATCTATGAAAAAATTATACCGCGTTATCGCCATGCTGGGGTTGGGGTTGGGTCTGATGGTTAACCCCGCGCTCGCGCAGGAGGAGCAAGATTTCGCGGTGGAGGCTGAGGTTTATGACCCGTTTGAGTCTTTTAACCGCGGCGTGTTCATCTTCAATGAAGCGGTGGGCAAGTATATTTTTACCCCCCTGGCGACCGGCTACCGCGCAGTGACCACGCCCGCCATTCGCGGAGGATTGTTAAATGCTGCTGAGAATACGCTGGAACCCGTCAATATGGTGAATGCGTTTCTGCAGGGCGATTTTGACCATGGTATGGTTTCATTCTGGCGCTTTATCCTTAATTCTACGGTAGGAATTGTGGGGATTCATGACGTGGCCGAAACGGCAGGTCTGGAACGCCGCCGGGAAGATTTTGGCCAGACGCTTGGTGTCTGGGGCGTCAGTGAAGGGCCGTATCTGGTGCTGCCGCTGCTTGGGCCGTCGAACTTCCGCGATGTCTGGCGCTGGCCGACGGGGTATTATCTTGATCCTGTCACTACGTTTGTTGATGATTCGGCGACCGTATGGGCCTATATCGGTGCGCTGGCGCTGGTTGAGTACGAATCGCTGATGGATCCGATGAATGATCTGCGCGCCGCTTCTATCGACCCGTATGCGACCTTCCGCAGCGTTTACACGCAGCAGCGTCAGGCGAAAATCCGTAATGATCACGATGAGAGAAAAGGAAACTGGTAATGCGCAAGATCCTGCTCCTATGGCTGGTGGCGCTGGGGCTGGCGACACCTGCTCTGGCCGCGAGTGATGAGGCGGCCAAAGCGTTTGTCGAAGACGTGGCGGCCAAAACCATCGCCATCGTAAAAACGGATGCGGCAGAATCCACCAAACAGGCGGAGCTTGAGGATCTGTTCCGCCCGGTGGTGGATGTTCCGTTTGTTGGCAGATTCGTGCTCGGCCAGCACTGGCGCGCGGCGACGCCCGCGCAGCAGAAGGAATATCTGGCCGCCTACGGCCCGTTTCTGATGAAACATTATATCGGCCGCCTCGTGAAATATTCCGGGCAGGAGGTGAAGGTCACTAAGGCCGTGTCCGAAAAAAATGGCTCCATCATGGTTACCATGGCAGTGATCAATCCGGGGCAGGAAAAATTCTTTGTTGAATACCGGTTACAGCCCGCAGGCAAGAGCTTCAAGCTGATTGATATTGTGGTGGAGGGGGTCGGGCTGCTTGCCTCGCAGCGCTCCGAATTCAATGCGGTAGTGAATAATAAAGGGCTTGATTACCTGATCGAGGCGCTCAAGAAAAAAACCGCGAGCGCCGAAACCGCCTAACGCAGGATAAAACGCGATCGCCATGGCATTGGACAGCATGGCTGTGTATATTTCTGCTATGTCATCTATTACTACCGTTACGCTTGATGATGCCAGCATCATCCGCCGCACGCCGGAGGTTGAGCATGAGCGTCGTGTGGCCATGGCAGATTTGATTGAGGCCAATGAATTTGCTCTGTGCGGTGAAGATGCGCCCTTAGGCCCATACGCTCTGTTTATCAGCGTGCGCGAGAACCGGCTGACACTGACGCTCAGCAATGCCAGCGCCCAGGCGCAGCATCTCGTGCTTCCGCTTGCGCCCTTCCGGCGGATCATCAAGGATTATTTTCTTGTCTGCGAAAGTTATTATGAGGCGATCAAACATGCCGGGGCGGATAAAATCCAGACGCTCGATATGGCGCGCCGCAGCATTCATAACGAAGGCTCCGAGCAGATGCAATCCATGCTCCGTGATGCGGCCGTGATGGATTTCGATACCGCGCGGCGGCTTTTTACCCTGGTCTGCGTTCTGCATATCAGGTAGTGGCGCGGTACCCCATGCCCCGCCTGTAAGATTATTTGTGCAAATCGTAATAAATAGTATAAAAGCCTGCGCCTAAGCACTCGTAGCTCAGCTGGATAGAGCGTTGCCCTCCGAAGGCAAAGGTCGTGAGTTCGAATCTC
>CANHAG010000091.1 GCA_947458525.1 Rhodospirillaceae bacterium
CCGATACGTGCCATGGCCTCGCCAAATAACTGGCGGTTTTCCGCCTTGTTGATGGATTCCAGCCGGGCGCCAATCAGTTCAACCCCATATGTGTCGAGCACGCCCGATTCCGCCAGCGCCTTGGCGCAGTTGAGCGCCGTCTGCCCGCCCATGGTGGGCAGCAATGCGTCAGGGCGCTCTTTGGCGATAATTTTTTCGACAAATTCAGGCGTAATCGGCTCGATATAGGTGGCATCCGCCAGCTCCGGATCGGTCATGATGGTGGCCGGGTTTGAATTCACCAGAATCACCCGGTACCCTTCCGCTTTCAGGGTCTTGACGGCTTGCGTGCCCGAATAATCAAACTCGCAGGCCTGACCAATCACAATCGGCCCCGCGCCGATGATAAGGATAGAGTGTATGTCGCTACGTTTAGGCACGGTCAATCCATTTATCGTAAGGGGTGTTGTCGATATAATTTGTTTTGATATGCGCTAATACGCGCTGCATTTCAGGCAGATAATCATTGCATACGCGTATGGCGACGATGGTGGCGATGTTGCGGTCATATTCATGCGAGGTCACATTACGATCCTCGCGCATCTGCTCCCACATGGCACGGTCTTTCAACCAGCCTGCTGCCCCTGCTTCTGCGATCGCCTCATAGGCAGTGCGCACGCTGCTGCGGGGTTTACCGCGCATGATATGAATTTTACGAAACAGCTTCCACAAAAGTTCATAGCTGAACTCAAACCGCTGAATCAATGCGTCCCGAATTATTTCATCGGGTTCAGCGATATATTTTGTGACGACCTCGCCAAGTCGGGCGAGCGCCTCGCCTGTTTGCTGATATCCGCGATCGATCACGTCTTTATCCATGGCGGTAAAGTTCCTTTTTATCCCTATCAATCTGCGCCTTAAAGCCCGTATCCGTAATTGCATCATAGCGCGTCACGGTGATGGGTACGAGCAGTTCTTCCGTCGCGACGGCGTCGCGCACTTCGTCCCATTGCTCGCGCGTTGCTTTCGGACATAAAACTGCCAGATCAATATCCGACCAGTCATCATGATCCCCGCGTGCACGCGAGCCATAAAGATAAATCGCCTCCACAAACGTCAACGCCCTGAGCTTGACAAAGAAACCATAGCTGGTGATGTCGGATGGTTGAGGCATCAGGCGGCTCGCTTTTGCTGGTGCATCATGGTGACAAACCGCGCAAATAAATATTGTGAATCTTGTGGGCCGGGGGAGGCTTCGGGGTGACCCTGCACCGAAAAGATGGGCAGCGCGCGGTGGCGGATGCCTTGGATGGTGCCGTCAAACAGCGAGCGGTGGGTGACTTCAACCTCCGGCGGCAGCCCGGAATCGCTGATAGCGAAGCCGTGATTCTGCGAAGTGATTTCGACCCTGCCGGTCGCCAGATCTTTCACCGGATGGTTAGCCCCCCGGTGCCCCTGGCGCATTTTTTCGGTACGGCAGCCAAGCGCAATCCCAAGCATCTGGTGCCCAAGGCATATGCCAAAGATCGGCAGGCCGGTTTTCAGCAAACTGCGAATGACGGGGACAGCATAGCTGCCGGTCGCCGCCGGGTCGCCCGGGCCGTTGCTTAAAAACACCCCGTCAGGCTTATGCGCGAGAATTTCCTCCGCCGTGCTGGTCGCGGGGACAACCGTCACCTGACAACCGGCGGAGGTCAGCGAGCGCAGGATGTTACGCTTGACGCCATAATCAATAGCCACGACGTGGAAATGGTGGTGCGTGGCGGGTGATGTGTGGTGCATAGGAGTGAGTGCCCAGCACGCCGCTTTCCACTCATAATGTTCTTTCGTAGTCACATGCGCCGCCAGTTCAAGCCCGTTCATATCGGGTGCCATCGCAAGCGCCTTTTCTGCCTTTTCACGCGCCAGCTGCCACGCGCCCTGCGCCACAAATCCGATCGCGCAATTCTGCGCGCCAGATGTGCGGATATGGCGCGTCAGCGCCCGCGTATCAACGCCGGTGATGCCGGTGATGCCGCGCTGTTTCAGCCAGTCATCAAGATGTGCCGTGGCGCGGAAATTGGAAGGCTCACTAATCGCCTCGCGCAGTATCAGCCCGCATGCGCCAAAAGACGTGCTGCGTGATGCTTCACGCGCCACAATTTCCCCCGACTCTACATCCTCGGCGTTACACCCTACATTGCCGATATGGGGAAAGGTGAAACAGATGACCTGCCCGGTATAGGACGGATCGGTCAGAATTTCCTGATAGCCCGTCATCGAAGTGTTGAAGCAGATCTCGCCGCTGGTGGCGCCTTCTTTGCCGATGCCATAGCCGGAAAACACCGACCCATCCGCAAGCACAAGCGCGGCATTGGGCGGGTTCACAAAGGGCCTGATCATCCGGTAGCTCCACAAAGCAGACAAACGCGCGACACTTACGGAGTCACGGCCGACTAGTCAAGGGATAAGGTAAGATTTAAAAAAGACGAGAAAATATAACTGCGCACGCTATATTGCTACTGCTTAAAAGATAGCTTGCAGTATAGTCCGTCGCGCTGGAAGAATTGGTGCATGTACCTCTATAACCATCCCATACCCTTCCTGAGGCCGGTCTTCCATCATCTAATTTGGTATCAATATTCCATGCTTCTTCCGGTCTGAGAACAACACCGCCATTTATGTTTGTAAGCAGATACATATGACCATATTCCTGAACAAAAAAATCCGGGTGACTAGTATCAGCTTGATGGCCATAATGAACTTCCCGCCAATGGCCGTTGGAGAGCTTTGAAGCAGGGCTTACGAGTGTGACTGGTGTCGAGGTGATAATGCCACTAAAATTACCTTCAATCAATCCAGCGGCCGCCAAATGTTCCCAGTATCTTGCCTGCTCGTGGGTCAAATAATCAATCCTTCCACTCCCATCGCCATTACAGGTGGGCGTACCAGTATCGGTATCCGTAGCGGGCGTTACACACTGTCCGCTTCCGCCGCCAACTCGCCCCCAAAACGCGGTAGCATTCGGCATGTCGCCGGGTAGGGAAAAATACTTGTCGCGTAAGGTCTGGGTGGCACCAACATATCGCTGATATTCAGTGGTGACGGCGCGCAGCTCCGCCGCGCGGATGAGGGATTGGCCGGACATGATTCCCCCCACCAGCAGGCCAAGAATGACCAGCACAATCGCAAGCTCGATGAGCGAGAAGCCAGCCGCTACAACTCTCCCACCCGGAGAGGTCGAATTTCGTCTTTCGAAATTCGGGTGAGGGCAGGAGGTGGGGAGGCACGCCCTCACCCGTCTCGCGTTGCTCGCCGACCTCTCCCACCGGGAGAGGTGAAGAAGCGCCGATTGCCGCAAGGCTTCTTACGGCCAGATCCCTTACCGCGCAGGCGGGAACCACGCGGGGATGACAGGCGGGAGGTAATTGATAAATGCCGGGTCATGGAAAACTTCCTCTGAACCTCTGAGAAAATCATCTCCTCACATTTGCAGCATATACATGATGAAACAGGCTGGCGAGGTGTTCGCAAGATTATAAGTAGTGCCGGAAGTGGCATGGCAGTTAGTGACAGTCTTGCTAGTCCTCATGATGCCAGTCGCCGGTATTCCATCATCAAGCTTGGTATCAAGATTCCACATTTCCTCAGGTTCTAGAATCTGCCCCGACATATCGGCATTTGCATTACCACCAAAAAATAGAAAGTTCCCATATGGTCCAACAAACCAATTCGCATCCGTTGTACTGGTGACTGGGAATAAAAAACCAAAAGAAAACCCGGAGTTACTCATTTTACCTGCCGGAACATTCACCCCCGATTGTGAGCATCCAACAGGAGTGCAGGCTTTGATGCCGGTATAATTACCTTCCACCAGACCGGCATTGGCCAGATGCTTCCATGCATGAAAATATTCACTCCAGGTAGTGCCTGCATCCATTGAAGTGATCTGACCGTTTCCATCACCATCGCATGTTGCCTGCGTGCTGCTGGAGGTGGTGCGGCAGGTGGCAGGCGTGGCGTTCACCGCGCCCCAGAAGGCGGTGGCGTTGCGCATATCGCCGGGGAGGGCAAAATATTTATCGCGGAAGGTTGTAACCGCAGCCTGATAATTTCCCAGTTGGGTGCTAACACTCCGCATCTCCGCCGCGCGGATGAGGGATTGGCCCGACATGATGCCCCCCACCAGCAGGCCGAGAATGACCAGCACAATGGCAAGTTCGATGAGTGAGAAGCCGGCCATACGTGTCACCCCGTCGCATGACGGGGTCTGGTCTGATGGGGAAAACCGGATGCCGTCATGAAGACGGCATGACAGGGCTGCGGATTCTGGGTGAGGGCAGGAGGTGGGGGAGAGGCTCTTATTTTCGGTCAGCCCCGCGACTCGTAGCGAAGCGGAGAGAGGCGGGGATGACAGATGGGCGCACGGTACCTGAACCATCACCACCCCGCCGGAAACAGGAGATTCAGGGGCGGACGTAAAAGACTCGGTCTGGTACATGGGATTGCCTTATGAAAACAGGATGAAAACAGGCAATAAAAGCAAATTTATTATAGCCGAAATCGCCTATTTTTCCAAGAGGAAACTACACGCCAACCCTATTCACAATCTCTCGCCGGCTTTTGGCTAAGGCAGGCGCAGGCCGTATTCTTTGAGATATCCGGCCAGCGCCCGGCGGTTCGATTCCAGCCCGTCATTACTGTAGCCTTCGCAGCGTGCGACCAGCACGTCCTGCGTGTTGGAAGCCCGCAGCAGCCACCAGCCTGAGGCGTTACTCACCCGCACACCGTCCAGCAAATTCACCCGTGCGCCCTCATGCACAAGGCGTCCGGCAAGGGCGGTGATGATAGGTTCTTTTTCTGCCGCCGCACACGGAATGCGCCATTCCTTGGAATTATGCAGTACGGGCAGCTCCGCCACCAGCGCGCTTAGGGGCTGGCTGCGCGCGATCACAATACGAATCAGCCGCAGCGCAGCATAAAGCGCATCGTCAAAGCCGAAATATTCATCCGCAAAAAACAGATGCCCACTGGCCTCACCGGCAAAGAGCGCGCCGGTTTCGCGCATTTTGTCTTTAATGAGGGCATGGCCGGTTTTCCACATGACCGGGCGGCCGCCATGGCGCTGTACATCGGTGAAAAACTGATCACTGGTTTTCACATCGGCAATGAACGTCGCATCCGGATGGCGCGCCAGCATATCGCGGGCAAACAACATCAGCAGATGATCGGGGCTCACGCGCCTACCACGCTCATCCACCACCCCCAGCCGGTCGCCATCGCCGTCAAAGGCCAGCCCCATCAGGCAGCTGCGCTGACGCACGATTTTCTTCAGGTCTCTCAGATTTTCTTCTTCGCACGGGTCGGGGTGGTGATGGGGGAAGCGCCCGTCCACCCGCGTATAAAGCGTAATGGCGCGGCTTCCTTCGCCGCCCACGAGCGCTTCAATGACTTCGCCTGCGGCACCATTGCCCGCATCCCACGCAATCGGCAGATTGGAGATATCACGCCCGGGTGGCAGCACTTTATATAAGCGCGCGACATACTCCCCAAGCACCGAGATTTCTTCGCTATGACCGCGGCCACTGATGGTGTGCCCTTCGGCCAGCCGGCGGCGCAGAGCAAGAAGTGCATCACCATGCAGACTCACTCCGCCCAGTGTAAATTTTGCACCATTATATTCGCGCGGATTATGCGATCCCGTCACCATCACGGTTGCTTCGGCGGCAAGATGCTGGCCGGCGAAATAACACATAGGGGTGGGGCCAAGCCCTGCATCCAGCACCACGGCGCCGGTGCTCGTAAGCCCTTCGCGCATGGCGCGGGCAAGAGCGGGCGAGGAAAGCCGCCCGTCACGCATCAGCAGGATGCGCGGGGCAGCACGACCGGTGCGGTCTATCACCTCGCTGGCGAAGGCGCGGGCAATCTCGTAGCCATCTTCCGGATGGAGTGTTTCGCCAAACCGCCCGCGCATATCATAGGCCCGAAACAGGGAAGGATC